>JBQCJL010000162.1:0-7111 GCA_051952795.1 Marmoricola sp. | reverse complement strand
GATGTCCGCCGACTGGCGAATGACCGCGCGCGTGATCCCGAAGCCGCTGAGAAGCAGTCGAGGCCCGCGTCGCAGGCTCTCGCCGAGCACGAGCTGCGTCGCCTTCTCGGCGCGGGCGAAGGTCACCAGGGCTTGTGCGACATCGTCGCCCCGCACCACGTGGTACGAGCCGCCGAGCGACTCGACGAGGCGCCGCTGGTCCACCAGCTCGCTCTCCGGCGCCGCGACGCCATCGGCGCGCACGACGTGGACGGCCAGCAGGTCCACGGCGTCCGAGGCGGGACCGCTACGGGCCGCGATCTGAGCGGCCCGTCGGATCAGATGTGCGCCCTGCGGGGCGCCCGTGAGCGCCACCACCACGCGCTCGCGCGTCGCGGGGAGCTCGGGCAGGGCCGCTGTCATGGGGACAGTCTCGCGCGTCGTCGAGCCGAGGTCGCGAGGCTGTCGCCCAGGCTCTAACGGATCCCTAACGCGGGGCCACTTGTGCACCGGGACGACCCGTCATATGTCGTCGTGCGGCACACTCTGGTTCCATTGGTCCTCGTGACCACCTCGCTACCTCCGGTTCAGCTTGCCGCCCGCCCCCCTCGGCGCGGCATGGCGCGGTGGTTGCTCGAGCACGGCACCGGCCAGGGCGGCCATCGGACGCACGTGTGGTGGATGGTCGTCTGCCTGACCGGTGTCGACCTGTTCTCCTCCCTCGGCTACGCGCCCGGCATCGCCGTCAACGCGGCCGGCAAGGCAGCCCCGATCGCGACGCTGGTGCTGGTGGCGGTCATGCTGTTCGGCGCGCTGCCGGTCTACAAGCGGGTCGCCGGCGAGTCGCCGCACGGCATGGGGTCGATCGCCATGCTGGAGCGACTGCTCCCGCGATGGAACGGCAAGCTCTTCGTGCTGATGCTGCTGGGCTTCGCCTTCACGGGCTGGGTCATCACCATCACCCTGTCGGCCTCGGACGCGGCCGCCCACCTGGTGGAGAACCCCACGTTCCACTCGACGCTCGCGGGCAAGAACATGATCGTCACGCTCGCGCTCATCGCGATCCTCGGCGTGGTCTTCCTCAAGGGCTTCAACGAGGCGATCGGCATCGCGGTGGTGCTGGTCGGCGTCTATCTCGTCCTGAATGCGGTCGTCATCGCCACCGGGATCATCAAGGTGATCAACCACTCGGGCATGGTCTCCGCCTGGCATGCGCAGGTGACCGCAGAGCATGGCAACACCGCCCAGATCATCCTCTTCGCGCTCTCGGTGTTCCCGCTGCTCGCCCTCGGTATGTCCGGCTTCGAGACCGGAGTGGCGGTGATGCCGCTCATCACCGGATACGAGGGCGACACGGAGGACGAGCCGGTGGGCCGGGTCGTCAACGCCCGCAAGCTGCTGGCAGCAGCCGCGATCATCATGAGCGCCTACCTGATCGGCAGCTCGATCGTCTGCTCCCTGCTGATCCCGGAGAAGGCGCTCGCCGCGGGTGGTCCCGCCAACGGTCGCGCGCTCGCGTACCTCGCCCATCAGACCCTGGGGAACGGGTTCGGCACGGTCTACGACCTCTCGACCGTCTTCATCCTGTGGTTCGCCGGTGCCTCGGCGATGGCGGGCATGCTGACGCTGATTCCCCGATACCTGCCTCGCTACGGCATGGCGCCGGACTGGATCGAGGCCGTGCGCCCGCTGGTCATCGTGATCACCGGAACCTGCTTCCTGATCACCTGGATCTTCGACGCGAACACCGACGCCCAAGGTGGTGCCTACGCCACCGGTGTGCTGGTACTGATGACCTCGGCCACCGTGGCGGTGACGATCTCGGCGTCCCGTCACCGGCAGAAGCGGCTCGCGATCTTCTTCGCCTTCGTGGCAGCCGTGTTCATCTATACGACCGGCGTGAACATCGTCCAGCGCGTCGACGGCCTCAAGATCGGTGTCTGCTTCATCGCTGCGATCGTGCTGACCTCGATCATGTCCCGCATGCTGCGCGCCTTCGAGCTGCGCACCACCGAGGTGGTCCTCGACGACTCCGCCAAGCGGTATCTGCGCGACGCCGCCCGCCGCAGCATCCGCCTGGTCGCCAACGAGCCGGACACCGGATCGGCGGAGGAGTACCGCGACAAGATCGCCCAGATCATGGACGACAACGAGCTGCAGAACGCGGGCGACCTGATCTTCGTCGAGGTGACCGTCACCGACCCCTCCGACTTCGACTCGAAGCTGGACGTGCACGGCGGCATCAAGCATGACCTGTACCGAGTGCTGACCATGGAGTCGCCCTCGGTGCCCAACGCCCTGGCCGCTTTGGTGATGCACGTGCGCGACAGCACCGGCGTGCGCCCGCACATCTACTTCGAGTGGACCGAGGGCAACCCGGCCCGCAACTTCCTGCGGTTCCTGCTCTTCGGAGCCGGCGAGGTCGCGCCGGTGACGCGCGAGGTCCTGCGTCGGGCCGAGCCGAACCGTAGTCGTCGCCCGCATCTGCACGTAGGCTGAGGAAGGGTGAGCGGGCGCGAGGCGCCGCCACCAACCCCCTGAAACCCAGTCGCGTTCCTAACGCGATCGGGGCGCGCCGGAACGCCTGGAAGTGCTTGCATCGAACGTGTGTCTACGTTAGTTGCGCCCCGTCGGGCGCGTTCGCCGCTCTCGCACTGGATGCTCGGAACGGGGGCGGCTGAGACCCACCGCCATCGCACGCACGTGTGGTGGATGGTCGTGTGTCTGACCGGTGTCGACCTGTTCTCCTCGCTCGGCTATGCGCCCGGCATCGCGCAGCAGGCCGCGGGTGAGGCGGCGCCGATCGCGACCGGCGTGCTGGTGATCGTCATGCTCTGCGGTGCCCTCCCGGTCTACCGCCGGGTCGCGCAGGAGTCGCCCTTCGGCCAGGGCTCGATCGCGATGCTCGAGCGGCTGCTGCCGTTCTGGCGGGGCAAGTTCTTCGTGCTCGCGCTTCTGGGCTTCGCGGCGACGGACTTCATCATCACCATCACGCTGTCGGCAGCCGATGCTGCCGCCCACCTGGTCGCGAACCCGATCTTCGAGCCGTACATCGGTGGCCAGAACATGCTGGTCACGCTGGTCTTGATCACCGTCCTCGGACTGGTGTTCCTCAAGTGGTTCACCGAGGCGATCGGCATCGCGGTAGGACTCACCGTCCTCTACCTGGCGCTCAACGCGGTCGTCATCGTCAGGGGATTCCTCGAGGTCTCCCAGCACGCCGGCGTGGTGCATCACTGGACGGTCAGCATGAACGCCCAGCACGGCTCCGATCCGCACGTCCTGCTGTACGCCCTCATCGTGTTCCCGGCGCTGGCGCTGGGCATGTCCGGGTTCGAGACCGGGGTCGCGGTGATGCCGCTGGTCAAGGGAGACGACAGCGACACCGAGGAGCGGCTCGCCGGCCGGATCCGCAACACCCGGCGGCTCCTCACCGCCGCCGCGGTGATCATGAGCGTCTACCTGATCGGCAGCGCGTTGGTCTGCACGTGGCTGATCCCCGCCTCCGCCTTCGACGCGAACGGCGCTGCCAACGGCCGGGCGCTGGCCTACCTCGCCCACCTCTATCTCGGCAACGGGTTCGGCACCGTGTACGACCTGTCCTCGGCCGCCATCCTCTGGTTCGCGGGCGCCTCGGCGATGGCCGGTCTGCTCAACCTCGTGCCCCGGTATCTCCCGCGCTACGGCATGGCACCGCAGTGGGCGGGCGCCACGCGCCCCTTGGTCGTCGTGATCACGGCGGTCTCGTTCGTCATCACCTGGATCTTCGACGCCAGCGCGGAGAAGCAGGGCAATGCGTACGCGACCGGCGTGCTGGTGCTGATCACCTCGGCGGCGGTGGCGGTGGCGCTCGCGGCACTGCGCGTGCGTCAGAGGTGGTGGTTCGCGAGCTTCGTGCTCATCGCCGGCGTCTTCGTCTACACGACCGGAACCAACATCCACGACCGACCCGACGGGCTGTACATCGCGCTGTGCTTCATCGGAGGCATCGTGGTGCTCTCGCTGATCTCGCGCCTGGTGCGCTCCTTCGAGTTGCGCATCACCGACGTCGAGTTCGACGACGGCGCCCAGCGCTACCTGCGCGACGCCGCACGGCGAGGCATCCGCCTGGTTGCGCACGACCCCGAGCTCGACGACGCGGAGGCCTATCGGGCCAAGGTGCACCAGATCATGAAGGACAACGACGTCCCCAACGTGGCCGACCTGATCTTCATCGAGGTCGAGCTGGGAGACCCGTCCGACTTCGAGGCCAAGCTCGAGGTGAGCGGAGCGATCAAGCACGACCTCTACCGGGTGCTGTCGCTGCGCGCGCCGTCGGTGCCGAACGCACTGGCGGCCGTCCTGCTCAACATCCGGGAGACCACCGGCGTCGTGCCGCACATCTACTTCGAGTGGACCGAGGGCAACCCGGCGCTCAACTTCCTGCGGTTCCTCCTCTTCGGAGCCGGCGAGGTCGCACCGGTGACCCGAGAGGTGCTGCGTCGCGCCGAGCCGGACCGGGATCGGCGGCCGCATCTGCACGTCGGCTGAGCGGAGGTTGAGGAGCGCCGACGGCGCGTCACGAAACCCCCCTGCGCGAGACGGGTGTCGCGGCAACTAGAGTTGGTCGCCACTTTGCGCCATCCGCTATCGCTCTAGGAATCACCGTGACCGATGCCATCGCCGCACGCGAGATCGCTGCGGAGCAGGACTTCGTCGACGTTGTCTACCGACAGCTCGAGGCCTCCTCCGCGTCGGCATCCGCGCTCGCCCAGGAGGGCATCGGTCGGGGACAGCTCGGTCACGAGGGTGGGCTCGTCGAGCGCGATGCGATGGTCTTCCAGGCCGCCAAGCGGATGGCCTCGCTGGACGCCGCACACGACGGCCTGGTCTTCGGCCGTCTCGACATGGGTGCCGACATCGACGACGAGCCCCGGTACATCGGCCGGATCGGACTGCGGGACGAGAACCACGACGTCCTGCTGATTGACTGGCGTGCGCCGGCGGCCGCGGTCTTCTACCAAGCCACCCACGCCGATCCGCATGGCGTCGTCCGTCGCCGGATCCTGCGCAGCAAGGGCGTCACCGTGATCGGTGTCGAGGACGACCTGCTCGATCCCGACAACCCCGCCGCCGAGCGGCTGCCGATCGTGGGCGAGGGCGCCCTGATGGCGCAGCTGTCCCGGGCGCGGGATCGGTCCATGCACTCGATCGTGGCGACCATCCAGGCCGAGCAGGACCGCGCCATCCGCGCGCCGCTCAAGGGCGTGGTGGCCATCAGCGGCGGCCCCGGCACCGGCAAGACCGTGGTCGCCCTGCATCGCGCCGCCTATCTGCTCTACGCCGACCGACGCCGGTACGAGCGCGGCGGGGTGCTGGTGGTCGGCCCGTCGGGCGTCTTCATGAACTACATCGAGCGGGTGCTGCCCTCCCTCGGTGAGACCACGGTGGCGCTGCGCTCCCTGGGACAGGTCGTCGACGGCGTCGAGGCGACGCGCAGAGACGAGCCCGCGGTCGCGGAGATCAAGGGCTCCTCGCGCATGGTCGAGCTGCTGCGCCGCACGGTCCGGCAAGCGGTGCCCGGCGCCCCGCGAGGGTTCTCGCTCTTCTACCGCGACGACCGCCTCGAGCTGGGATCCCGCGAGCTCGGCCAGGTCCGGCGCAATCTCCTCGGCATGGGGACCCGGAACCAGTCGACGACCAAGGTGGCGAGCACGCTGATCGACGCGCTGTGGCGGCAGGTGCGCAGCGACCGCGGCCGGGAGCGCGGCAAGGACGAGTTCGCCGACGACCTGCGCACCAACGACGACTTCCTCGACTTCGCGTCCCGGTGGTGGCCCGTGCTCGACGCGACCACCGTGCTCGGGTGGCTGCGCGAGCCCGAGTTCCTGCAGCGCGTCGGCGAGGGCGTCCTCGCCGAGGAGGAGATGCGGCTGCTGAGCAAGTCGTGGGCGGCCCACGCCGACCTGAGCGTCGACGACATCGCGCTCCTGGACGAGATCCGCTACGCGCTGGGCGATCCGCCGCTGGTGGGCCATGAGGACGAGGACCCCCTGGGTCTCGCGGACGCGTCCCTGCACGAGCTCAGCACCGCCGCCGACCGTGAGTACGGGGGCGGCCCGGGGTGGACGCCGCCGAGCAACCGCATCGAGGACGACGCCTACGCGCACGTGCTGGTGGACGAGGCGCAGGATCTGACGCCGATGCAGTGGCGCATGATCGGCCGACGTGGTCGCACCGCGACCTGGACGGTCGTCGGCGATCCGGCGCAGTCGTCCTGGCCGCACGCCGAGGAGGCCGCGACCGCTCGGACCCAGGCCCTGAACCCGCTGGGTGCCAGCGGCGGGAACCGGCCGGTGCACGAGTTCCACCTGTCCAAGAACTACCGCAACTCCTCGGAGATCTACGCGTTCGCGGCCGACTACGCACGCCGGGTCGGGCTCGATGCCGACCTTCCGGAGGCGGTGCGCTCGACCGGGGTCGACCCGGTCCGGGTGCGCGTCGAGGATCTGGAGGCGGCCACCAAGGAGCACGTCTCGGAGCTGATCGGGGTCGTCGACGGCACGGTCGGCATCGTGGTGCCGGTGGCTCGCCGATCCCAGGTCGAGCGCTGGCTCGAGGCGTGGGCGTCGGAGACCGGCAACCAGGCCCTGATCCAGGGTGCCGACGCGCGCGTCGCCGTCCTCGACGGCCTGGATACCAAGGGCCTCGAGTTCGACGCCATCGTCGTGGTGGAGCCCCAGGAGATCGAGGACGAGTCGCCGACCGGGACCGCCACCCTGTACGTGGTGCTGACCCGTGCGACGCAGCGGCTGGTGACGCTCAGCCAGCGGCTGTCCGATTGAGGCTGGAAGCCACCTCAAAGACGCTCATGACGTGACCCAGGTCACATTTTGAGCGAAACATCCGGCACAGACGCGCGGCGGGCGCGTCGCCAGGATCACTTGCATAAGCGGATTCCCCACTGATTGCAAGGAGCCTCAGATGGACCCAAAACTCTCGACCAGCACCTTCAGGCGTGGTCTGTCACGGTGGATGGCTACCGTCACCGGCGCAGCGGCCCTGCTTGCAGCCACCGCTGTGATCGCGCCCGTAGCGGCGCAGGCGGACACGTCGACCAGTTGCACGCTCAACGGCGCCCAATACAACACCG
>JBQCJL010000161.1:0-7744 GCA_051952795.1 Marmoricola sp. | reverse complement strand
CCTGATCTACGACGACAACCAGATCTCCATCGAGGACAACACCAATATCGCGCTCACCGAGGACGTCGCGGCCCGCTACCGCGCCTACGGCTGGCACGTGCAGGAGCTCGACTGGACCAACGGCGGCACCGAGTACGTCGAGGACGTCGCCGCTCTCTACGACGCTCTGGCCGCGGCCGAGGAGGTCATCGACCGGCCCTCGATCATCGTGCTCAACACGATCATCGCCTGGCCCGCTCCGAACGCCCAGGGCACCGAGGCCGCGCATGGCGCCGCACTCGGCGCGGCTGAGGTGGCGGCCACCAAGGAGATCCTCGGATTCGACCCCGACCAGCACTTCTTCATCGCCGACGAGGTGCTCGCGCACACCCGCGAGCTGGCAGCCCGCGGCAAGGAGGCACACGCCGCCTGGGATCAGGAGTTCGAGGCGTGGGCCGCCGGGGCACCCGAGGCTGCCGCGATCCTGGCCCGGATGCGGACCCGTTCGCTCCCCGAGGGCCTCGCGGAGGCGCTGCCGGTCTTCGACGCCGACCCCAAGGGAGTCGCCACCCGCTCGGCCTCCGGCAAGGTGATCAACGCGATCGCTCCGGTGATGCCCGAGCTCTGGGGTGGGTCCGCCGATCTGGCCGGCTCGAACAACACCACCATCAGCGGTGTCCCGTCGTTCCTCCCGAAGGATGGCGGCACCAAGGAGTGGACCGCGGACCCCGGTCTGGGCCGCGTCCTGCACTTCGGCATCCGCGAGCACGCCATGGGCGCGATCATCAACGGCATCGTGCTGCACGGTGGGACCCGTGCCTACGGCGGCACCTTCCTGCAGTTCGCGGACTACATGCGGCCGGCGGTCCGCCTCTCGGCGCTGATGCAGATCCCGTCGCTCTTCATCTGGACGCACGACTCCATCGGTCTCGGCGAGGACGGCCCGACGCACCAGCCCGTCGAGCACGTGGCTGCTCTCCGTGCGATCCCGCACTTCGACGTCGTCCGCCCGGCCGACGCCAACGAGACCGCAGCCGCCTGGCTCACCATCCTGCGCCGCAACCATCGGCCCGCCGGACTGTGCCTCACCCGCCAGAACGTGCCGACCTTCCCGCGCGGCGAGCAGGGCTTCGCCACCACCGAGAACGTGGCCAAGGGCGGCTACGTGCTGGTCGACGCCGCCGAGGGCGGCCTTCCCGATGTGGTCCTGCTCGCGACGGGCTCCGAGGTTCACCTCGCCGTCGAGGCACGCGAGACGCTCGCCGCCGAGGGTGTGCAGGCACGCGTGGTCTCACTGCCCTGCCTGGAATGGTTCTTCGAGCAGGACGAGGCCTATCGCGACTCGGTCATCCCCCCGACCGTGCACGCCCGCGTCTCCGTGGAGGCGGGCATCGCCCAGGGCTGGCGGGAGCTGGTCGGTGACGCCGGCCGCATCGTCTCGATTGAGACCTTCGGCGCATCGGCCGATTACACGCGTATCTACAACGAGTACGGGGTAACTGCTGACGCAGTGGCACAGGCCGCCCGCGACAGCATCGCAGCCGTGCGCAACTGACGAATCCGTCGACCTTGGAGGAAACGATGACCGGCTCCTTGCAAGAACTGAGCGACCTCGGCGTGAGCATCTGGCTCGACGACCTGTCCCGCGAACGCATCGAGACCGGCAACCTCGCCGAGCTCGTCGCAGGCTCCTCGGTCGTGGGTGTCACGACGAACCCCGCCATCTTCCAGACCGCGATCGCCGACGGCGCCCGCTACGACGAGCAGGTGCGCGCGCTGGTCGCAGCCGATGCAGACGTCGACACCGCGGTCGAGGAGCTCACCACCACCGATGTCCGCAACGCCTGCGACATCCTCCGACCCGTCTTCGACGCCACCGACGGCTCCGACGGCAGGGTCTCGATCGAGGTCACTCCGGACCTCGCCAGCGACCCGACCGGGACGGTCACGCAGGCAGCACGTCTGTGGTCGAAGGTGGACCGCCCGAACCTGTTCATCAAGATCCCCGGCACTCCCGAAGGGTGCGGCGCGATCACCGAGACGATCGGCGCCGGCATCTCGGTCAACGTCACGCTGATCTTCGGGCTCAGCCAGTACCGCGACGTCATGGAGGCCTACGTCTCCGGACTGGAGAAGGCTGCGGCGAACGGCCACGACCTGAGCACCATCCACTCGGTGGCCTCGTTCTTCGTGTCGCGCGTCGACACCGAGATCGACAAGCGGCTCGACAAGCTCGGGGTGGACCCCGGTCTGAAGGGCAAGGCCGGCATCGCCAACGCACGGCTGGCGTACAAGGCCTTCGAGGAGTTCTTCGCGGGTCCCCGCTGGCAGGCGCTGGCCGACCAGGGCGCGAACCTGCAACGGCCCCTCTGGGCCTCCACCGGCGTCAAGAATCCCGACTACGACGACACCATGTACGTGATCGACCTCGCGGTGTCCGGCACGGTCAACACCATGCCCGAGAAGACGCTGGACGCGGTCCGCGATCACGGTGTCGTGCGCGGCGATCAGGTCCACGGTCACTTCGATGAGGCGGCCCACACGCTGGCCGAGCTGGCCACCGTCGGCATCGACTATGACGATGTGATCGATGTGCTCATCCGCGAGGGCGTCGAGAAGTTCGTCGTGGCCTGGGACGACGTGCTCAAGACGGTCTCCGGCCGCCTGACCGAGGCGCGAGGCTGACGCGTGGCTGTCCAGCTTCGCCTCAACCCTGCAGATCAGACCGCGTTCGACGACGCGGTGACGACGCTGGTGGGCGTCGAGTTCGCCTCGCGGATGGCTGCGCAGGACCCGACGCTCTGGGGCCCCGAGGCTGAGGACGAGGCCGCCAAGCGCTTGGCCTGGGTGAGCCTCGCCGAGACGTCTCGCCACCTGGTGCCGGTGATCGAGGATCTCCGCGACCGCCTCCGCGGCAGGGGTCTCGACCACGTGGTGCTCTGCGGCATGGGCGGCTCCTCGCTCGCGCCCGAGGTCATCTGTGCGACCGAGAGCAAGCCGTTGCACGTTCTGGACTCCTCCGACCCGGACTATGTCCGCGCCTCCATCGCCACGTCCCTCGCGCAGTCCATCGTGGTGGTCTCCAGCAAGTCCGGCAGCACGGTGGAGACGGACAGCCAACGACGCGCGTATGAGGCCGCGTTCGAGGCCGCGGGCTTGGAGCCGCGGGACCACTTCGTCATCGTCACGGACCCCGGATCGCCCCTCGACGCCGAGGCGCGCGAGAAGGGCTACACGGTCATCAACGCCGACCCCGACGTCGGTGGCCGCTACTCGGCGCTCACCGCGTTCGGGCTGGTGCCCTGCGGCTTGGCTGGCGTCGACGTCGGGCGACTGCTGGACCAGGCGGCGGCGATCGAGCCCGACCTCCAGGCCGACGACCGCGCCAACCCCGCCCTGCAGCTCGGCGCGTTCCTCGCGACAGCGAACGCCGCCGGTGTGGACAAGGTGGTGCTGGCCGACGACGGCTCAGGACTGCAGCGCATCGGCGACTGGGCCGAGCAGCTCATCGCCGAGTCGACCGGCAAGCAGGGCCGCGGCATCCTGCCGGTCGTGGTCAGCTCGCTGGCGTCCGCCAACGCGACCCCGAACACCCCTGACGAAGTCATCCTCGCCCTGGGCGACGACATCCCCCCGGCATCCTCGGGTTGGGCCGGCGCGCTGCGCGCGCCCCTGGGCGCCGCCCTGCTGTTGTGGGAGTACGCCATTCCGGTGGCGGGCAGCCTGATCGGGATCAACCCGTTCGACCAGCCGGATGTGGAGAGCGCCAAAGCCGCGGCGCGAAGCCTCCTGGACGGCAACGACGACCACCCGGAGCCCGTGTTCTCCGACGGCTCCGTGGACGTGTTCGCCACCGAGGGGCTGCTGGACGGACGTGATGCCGCCACCCTCGAGGGTGCTCTCGAGACGCTCTTCGGTGAGGTCGATCCGAGCCACGGCTACCTGGCCGTGATGGCCTACGTGGACCGGGATGCCCACGCGGACCTCTCCGAGGTGCGCAAGCGCCTCGCTCTGCGCATCGGACGCCCCACCACCTTCGGCTGGGGACCGCGCTTCCTGCACTCGACCGGCCAGTACCACAAGGGCGGCGCGCCGACCGGCGTGTTCCTGCAGAGCACGGCCGACCCGGTGGAGGACCTCGAGATTCCCGGACGACCGTTCACCTTCGGGAGCTTCATCCACGCCCAGGCGGTCGGGGATGCGAGCGTCCTCGCCGCGAAGGGTCGGCCGGTGTTGCGCCTGCATGTGCGCGACGCGGTCGGCTTCAAGCAGATCACGGACGCGATCGGCTAGCGATGACCGCCACGGTCATCCGCCAGGCCACCACGTCGGCCCTGGCGACCGATGTCGCGACGCGGCTACTGGAGCTCCTGGGCACTCTGCAGCAGCAGGGCAGGTTGCCCCAGATCGTCCTCACGGGTGGGGGCTTCGCGCAGCAGCTGCACCAGGAGCTCGCGCGCCTCGCAGACGGCTACCCCGTGGACTGGCAGCGGGTGGACTTCTGGTGGGGCGACGAGCGCTTCGTCCTGCCCGAGTCGCCCGATCGCAACGCGCGGGAGGCGCGGCAGTCGTTCCTGGACGTGGTCGGCGCAACGCGGATCCACGAGATGCCGACGCCGAACTCCGCGTGTTCCGTGGACGAGGGCGCCCGAGCCTACGAGGCCCAGATCCGCGCCTCCGACGCCGGTCGGTTCGATCTGGTGATGCTCAGCCTCGGACCCGATGGCCACGTCGCATCGCTGTTCCCCGGATCGCCGCAGCTGGAGACCCGTGATCGCATCGCGGTCGGCGTGACCGGCTCCCCGAAGCCACCGCCGGAGCGGATCACGCTCACGCTGGAAGCGCTCAACCGCTCCGCACGGGTCTGGTTATTCGCCGCGGACTCCGGCCCCGGAGGCGCCAAGGAGGACGCGTTCAACCGAGTCCAGGCTGACGATCCCGCCCTGCCGGCCACGCACCTGCGAGGACAGGACGAGACGATCTGGTTCGTCTCCTGACTAGAAGACGATCTCGCCCGACTTGCGCTTGGAGCGCAGGGTCGCGAGTGCCTCTTCGAGGATGTCCTGCGCCTCGGCGTCGGAGCGACGCTCCTTCACGTAGGCGAGGTGCGTCTTGTACGGCTCGATCTTGGGCGGCGGCGGCGGGTTGTCGGAGTCGAGGCTCGCCGGGAGACCACACCGGGGGCAGTCCCAGTGGTCCGGAACCTGCGCCTCGATCGAGAAGGCGATCGCCGTGCGGTGCTCCTGGGAGCAGAAGTAGGTGACGTTCTGCCGGGGCGCAGCCTCGCCGCGCTCCGCCTCGCCCATGGGCCCAGCACCGACGCGACTGCCCCGAATCGCGTTTCCTCCGCCTGCCAACTCTCTTCGATCTCCTCGTGCGTGGGGGAAGGCCCGCCTCAGCGGCGGGCCAGACAACTATCGGCTCTACGAATGCTGCGACTGTCTAGGAATGCTGCGACTTCAGCAGGAGTGCGAGACCGATGACCGAGGCGAACCAGATCACGCCGATCGCGATGGTGAGACGGTCGAGGTTGCGCTCCGCCACCGATGAGCCGCCCAGGCCGCTGGAGATGCCGCCACCGAACATGTCGGAGAGGCCGCCACCGCGACCCTTGTGCAGCAGCACGAGCAGCACCATGAGGGCGCTCGTGATGAGCAGAAGAACCTCGAAGAACACAATCACCCGCGAAGCCTAACCGATGGACGTGACCGCTCAGATGACCGGCATGGCGTAGAAACGACAGATTCCGCCGAATTCGTCGGCCTTCAGGCTCGCTCCGCCGACGAGCGCGCCGTCCACATCGGCCTTCTGCATGAGGCCGGCGACGTTCGCGGCCTTGACCGCGCCGCCGTCGAGGATGCGGATCGCCACGCCCGCCGCATCGCCGTGCACCTCCGTGATCCGTGCACGGATCGCGGCCGCCACCTCCTGGGCGTCCTCGGGGGTGGCGACCTCGCCGGTGCCGATCGCCCAGACCGGCTCGTAGGCGATCACCAGCTCCGCGACCTCGGCGGGCGTGAAGCCGTCGAGCGAGCCGTCGACCTGCGCCAGCGTGTACTCCACGTGCCGCCCCTCCTTGCGCACGTCGAGGCCCTCGCCCACGCAGACGATCGGCGTCATCCCAGCGGCGCGAGCCTTCTTGGCCTTCGCGTTCACGACAGCATCCGACTCGCCGTGGTATTCGCGCCGCTCCGAATGGCCGACGACCACATAGCTGCAGCCCAGCTTGGCCAGCATCGACGCCGAGATCTCACCGGTGTAAGCGCCGTCGTCGTGGACCGAGACATCCTGCGCGCCGTACTTGATCTGCAGGCGATCCCCGTCGACGACCGTCTGGACGCTGCGCAGGTCGGTGAACGGGGGCAGGACGACGACCTCCGCCTTGGCGAAGTCGTGCTTCTTGTCGGTGAGGGTCAGTGCGAGCTTCTGGACGAGGTGCACCGCCTCGGCATGGTTGAGGTTCATCTTCCAGTTGCCGGCCATCAGCGGCGTACGTGAGGTCTTTGCCATGGGGGTGCCTCTCAGCCGAGAACGTCGATGCCGGGAAGGCTCTTGCCCTCGAGGTATTCCAGGCTGGCACCGCCGCCGGTCGAGATGTGACCGAACGAGTCCTCGTCGAACCCGAGGGCGCGGACCGCGGCGGCCGAGTCTCCCCCGCCGACGACGCCGAGCCCGTCGATCTCGGTCAGCGCCTGTGCCACCGCTCGCGTGCCCTCGGCGAACGCGGCCTGCTCGAACACGCCCATGGGGCCGTTCCAGAAGACGGTCTTGGCGTCCGCGAGGGCGTGGGCGAAGGCCTTGCCCGACTCGGGACCGATGTCGAGCCCCAGCGCGTCCGCCGGGATCGCGTCGGCCGCGACCACCCGAGCCGACCCCTCGTCGCCGAACGCGTCGGCGACGACGATGTCCGTCGGCAGCACGAGCTCCACGCCGCTGGCCTTGGCCCGGTCGATGTACCCGAGGCAGGTCGGGATCTGGTCCTCCTCCAACAGGCTCTTGCCCACCTCCAGGCCCTGGGCCTTGAGGAAGGTGAAGACCATCCCGCCACCGACCAGGAGCTTGTCGCACTTCTCGAGCAGATTGTCGATGACGCCCAGCTTGTCCGAGACCTTGGAGCCGCCGAGCACGACGACGTAGGGACGCTCCGGGGATTCGGCGAGCCGCTTCAGCACGTCGACCTCCGCGGCCACCAGGCCGCCCATGGCGTGCGGCAGCAGCTGGGCCACGTCGTAGACCGAGGCCTGCTTGCGGTGGACCACCCCGAACCCGTCGCTGACGAACGCATCGCCGAGCGCCGCCAGCTCGGCGGCGAACGCACCCCGCACGGCGTCGTCCTTGCTGGTCTCGCCGGGGTTGAAGCGAACGTTCTCGAGCAGGGCGACCTGGCCGTCCTGGAGCGCCTCCACCACCTCGTGGGCCGACGGCCCCACCGTGTCGGAGGCGAACGCGACCGGGTCACCGAGCAGCTCGCCGAGCCTGCGAGCGACCGGCGCCAGCGAGTACTTCGCATCGGGCGCACCGTCGGGGCGCCCGAGGTGCGCCATCACGACGACGCGGGCGCCGGCGTCAGCCAGAGCGCGGATCGTCGGCACACTCGCCCGGATGCGACCGTCATCGGTGATGACATCGCCGTCGATGGGAACGTTCAAGTCGGAACGGACGAGGACGCGCTTGCCGCTGACCTCGCCCAGGGCGCCATAGGAACTCATCGGGTCAGAGGGTACTGCCGATGTAGTCCACCAGGTCAGCGAGGCGGTTGGAATAG
>JBQCJL010000160.1:0-11754 GCA_051952795.1 Marmoricola sp. | reverse complement strand
CTACCGGTGGCCGCCACGAGAAGACACCAGCCGGATTCGCGTCGAACAGCGGGGTGGATGCGCCACACATCCCGCGCAGGTACAGATACATCACGCCGCCGAGATCGCGCTCGGGCCGATAGTCCGGAATCCGCCAACGCAGGAAGCGGTGCAACACGGCCGAGTAGAGCATGGCTTGGAGCGGGTAGTGCGAATGCACCATCGCCTCGGCGAGAGCCTGGGGCCGGTAGTCCCAAGCGGTCGCCTGCTCTCCCTGCGTCGGCAGCAGGTTGGTCTTGTAGTCGACCACCACGTAGCGCGCCTCCCCCTCGGCGGACCGCACGCGCAGCACCACGTCGATCGACCCACTCAGATACCCGCGCAGCACCTGAGCCCCGAGCTCGGGGCTCTCGAGTCGATCGGCATACGGCCGCAGCGGATCGTCCGCAGGCAGGTGCCGTCGCATCAGCGCGGCGACCTGGCGCAGCAGGACGTCGTGGAAGGGATCGGCCTGATCTCCCGCCGCCAGGGGGATCTCGAAGTCGAGCTCACACAGGCGATCCGGGCGCCCGAAGTCCGCGAGCGTCAGGTTCTCCGCCAGCGGTCCTAGCGGGGTGCGATGTACCTCGAGAAGCGCGTCGGCGACCTCATCGGCGCTGGCGTCCACGGACCACCACGCCAGGTGGTCGGTGGCGTGCTGCGTGAGCTCGGCTCGGAGGTCGGCAGCCTGGGGGTCGGCGGTCTCCAGCACCGCGTGCACCAGAGAGCCGAAGGTCGCGCCGGCGGGGAGGGTCGCCATCGGGCTGACCACCGCGGCGGACCCGGGCGCCGGCTCCGCGGGCACGACCCCGGCAGGCGCCTCGGCCTCGTCCCCGTCCGCACCCTCATCGACGATCCCGATCACCTCGGGCTCGGAGGTCGCGTGCGCCTCATCGACCCGGATCAGGCCCGAGTAGGAAGTGCGGCGCCAATCGTGGTCGAGCTGGCGCGTGAACAGTCGAGCAGCGACCGGGGGCTTCGCCTCGGTCGGGACCTGACCGATCACGCGCTGGGGCTCGGCCACCTCGAGACGCAGCGCACCGGCGGCTTCCCAGCGGCGGTAGATCTCGCGGGCCTCCGCATCCGTCGGAACCGCGACCGAATCGGGCACCTCCGACGCACCCGCGGAGCGCCCGAGCAGCAGCCGCGAGATGCCCCCGTTCGCCGCGTCGCGCGTGGGCGCCCACCACAGGACGACCTGGGACTGGGCGCGCGTCAGCGCGACGTAGGTCAGGCGCAACTCCTCGGCCGCGTCCTCGCGCAGGCTCGCGCGCATCACCTCGGGGGCGGGGGCACCCCCCACGTCGGCGCAGCGCACGCCGTCACGGTGGTAGACGAGCATGTCGCGGTCGTCGGAGATCCACCGGTTGAAGGCGAAGGGCAGGTAGACGACCGGGAACTGCAGTCCCTTGCTGCCATGGATCGTGAGGATCTGCACCGCGTCGCTGTCGGTGTCCAGGCGCCGCGCGCGCTCACTGCTGCGCTTGGCCAGACGACGCTCCACCCTGAGCCATTGCGCCAGGGCGGCCAGTCCGAGGCCGTCGGCCTGGGCCGCCTCGTGAAGCACTTGGCCCACGTGATGCAGATCCGTGAAGCGACGCTCGCCGTCCGCGCGGCTCAGCATCCGCTCCGCGAGCCCCTCGGCCAGCACCGCCTCATGCACCGAGGCGATCCCGAACCGACGGGCGAGCTCCAGCCATCCCCGCACCTTGTCTGCGGCGAGCTCGGTCGCATCGTCGCCCAGACGGTCGAGGTCCTCAGGGGTCATCCCGATGAAGGGTGACAGCGCCACCGCGCGCAGCAACGGCGTGCGCTGCGGCTGGTTCAGCGCATCCAGCAGCACCAGCCAGTCGGCCGCCCCCTGGGTCCCCATCACCGACGCCGAGCTGGCGACCACGCTGGTGATGCCGTGCTCGGCGAGCGCCGAGCGCACCAGGTCCGCCTGGGACAGGCTGAACATCAGCACGGCGAGGTCGCCAGGCTCCAAGGGTCGCTCACCCTCGACGCCGCGATAGCGGGCTCCGCTCTGCAGGGTCACCGCGATGTCCGCCGCGAGATCGGTGGCGATGGCCTTGCGGGCGTCATCCGCGGCGAGCTTCATCCCGCCGTCGCCCATGGTGGGCTCGGCCAGGACCTGTCGCAGCCGCACCGGATCGTCGGCGGGCAGACCGGTGACCTGCGGTTCGGCGCCGCGCGCCGTCACCGGATGCACCCGGATCTCGTCATCCCCGAGCGCGGCCCCGCCCAACAGCGCTTGAAGCGCCTCGACGAGCGGGCCGTCGCTGCGATAGTTGGTGGCCAGCGTCCTGCGCTCAGCGGCAGCCTCGGCTGCCTTGAGGTAGGTCGGGATGTCTCCGCCACGGAAACCGTAGATGGCCTGCTTGGGATCACCGATCAGCACCATGGTGGCGTGGCCGGAGAATGCCCGATCGAGCACATCCCACTGGACGCCGTCGGTGTCTTGGAACTCGTCGACCAGCACGAACTTCCACCGCTCGCGCATGCGCTGCGCGGCCGGCGAGTCGGCGGCTCGGAGCGCGTCCGCGAGGCGGCTGAGCAGGTCGTCATAGCTCAGCAGTCCGCGCTTGCGCTTGCGCCGATCCACCTCCGCTCGCACCGCCTGAGCGAAGTCGCGGCGCTCGCCGGCGATCGTCCGCCCGCCGTCGTCGGGAGTGAGCTCGGCGAGCGCGTTCTCCACGGCGTAGTGGCCCAGTCGGCTCGCGTCGCGGGCCTTGAAGGGTGCCTGCGTCGAGCCTCCGAATCGCTGCAGGAACAGGTCGGCGACCACCTCCTCGACCAGGTCGTCGAGGTTCTCCACCAGCCGCGCACCGGCGTCGAAGTCGCCAGCCACACCGAGCGAGCGCAGGACGAGACTGCAGAACTCGTGGGTGGTGACGATCGTCGACGCGTCGTAGTTGGCCAATGCCGCGCGGGCCCGCCGCTCACGCTCGGCGAGCTCTGCCTCGGGAGCCTTGAGCAGGCACGCCAGCAGACGGTCCGAAGGCTCCGGTGCCACAGTGCGATCCCGCAGCGTCTGGTAGGCGGCTGTCAGCTGCTCCCGGACTCGCTGCCGCAGCTCGCGGGTCGCGGCGCGACCGAAGGTCACGACGAGGAGCTCCTCGGGCGATGCGTGACCCTCGACGATGTACCGCGTCACGAGGGCACCGATCGTCCAGGTCTTGCCGGTGCCAGCGCTCGCCTCGAGCAGCGTCGTCGTGCACCGCGCGGGCAGATCGTCGAGGACATTGAAGGCGGCGAAATCCACCGCGGTGCCCGTCATCGTGACCCCTCACCGTGGGCCTGGGCCAACATCGGTGCCCAGACCTTGAGCGCGAGAGCACCGAGTCGGCTGCCTTCGCCGTCGGGGTCCTCGCCCTCCAGCGGCGGGATGCCGACCAGCCGCGCCCACGACATGCCCGGACCCCAGACCGCCACCTGGGGGGGCCGCGAGCACTCTCCCGGATACTTGCCGTTGTCCCATTCGCGCAGCGCGTAGGCGTTCGCGCGGGGAACTCCCTGGCGCCTCCCCTCCGCCCAGGCGTACGAGCTCTTCAGGGGCAGCGGCAGGGCGCTGCTCATGCCGGCGTCATAGACGGCCACCAGGTCGCGAAGGACCTCCGCGGGATCCTCCGGCGCCACGAACGCCACGCGGTCGACCGGGTCGCGCCACCCGCGCCCGATGGCGCCAGCGGTCCATCCGCGGCCGGGCGCCGCCACCGTCAGCGCCAACAGGCTGACCCACGCCTCCAACTGCGGCTTGGGACCCAGCTTGGAATAGGTCATCTTCACGACCCGGCGATCGAACACGTCCGTCACCGTGCCGGTCAGCAGGCGGCCGCCCAGATCGATGGTGACGTCGTGCGCTGAGGCCGGTGCGCCCTGGGTGATCGTCTGTGCCATCGAGGCCAGCGGGCCGGCCTTCTGCAGGATCTCCTGCGCCTTGGCCCAGCCCAGCTTGCCGGGCGGGAGCACTCCACGACGCCATTCACGCGCGAGCACCGACTCGGGTGCGGCGCCGTCGAAGAGCTCGCGGAGCATCCGATCTCCGACCTGCCACTCGGCGAGACCGTCGAGCTCGACGGGAAGCTCGTCACCGCGCTCCTCGTCCTCCTGGGGTACGAAGATCTCCAGCCGCTGGCGAAGGAAGGCCCGCGCCGGATCCGTGAGGAACGAGATCAGGTCCTCCAGCTCCAGGTCCGTGGCGGGCACCGCGGGCAGCATGACCTCACCCAGCAGTCGGTCCGCCGCCCGGGGCCCGCGTGCCGCCAGCGCAGCCCGCGCCATGGTGGCGTCGAAGGTGCGCGGCGCCCGCGCATCGACCAGCTCGGAGCTGTACGCCTGCAGCGGCTCTTCGCGGACGATCGGCGCATCGGGAGCCATCGCATGGAGCACGTCGAGGAGCTCGCCGAGCACGACGGCCGGCGGGCGGGCCTCGCCACTGACCTCGTTACGGCCCGAGTAGGTGATCACGACGCGATCGGTCGCGGCCAGCACGGCGTCCAGCAGGAGCTGCCGGTCCTCGCTGCGCGGATCCCGATCGCCGATGGCCGGCGTGCGGGCGAGCACGTCGTCGCCGTGAGCGCGCACCGATCGCGGGAACACGCCGTCGTCGAGACCGAGCAAGCAGACGACGCGATGGGGAACCGAGCGCATCGGCGTCATGGTGCAGACGGTGAGGGAACCGGTACGGAAGTTCGCCCGAGTCGGCCGACCGGCAACCCGGTCGGCGACGAGCGCGCGGACGTCGGCCAACGTGAGCAGGGCCTCGAGCTGACCAGAGGCCTCCGCCCCGGCGAGCAAGATGCCCAGCTCGCGTCGGACCTGGGCGAGCTGCCAGTCCTCGCCCCGCTCGTTCAGGGCCAGCGACTCGACGGCGGCGGACAGGGTTTCGAGCCACTGCGCGAGCGAGCGGCGTCCCTGCAGCGCCGCCGTGGTGTCGGCGAGCCGACGGATCACCTCCGTGAACCGGCCGACCAGATCGATGTCGGAGCTGCCGACGTCGTCGAGCGGCAGAGTCTGGCCCAGCCACATGCTCGAGTCGTCGGACAGCGCCACACCGGCGAGCAGACGGTTGAGGCCGAAGTGCCAGGTGTTCTGCGGGTAGTCGTCCAGGCCGTACTCGGCGCGCTGGGCCGCATCGAACGCCCAGCGCACGCCGGTCTGCTCGACCCAGCCGGTGATCGCCTCCAACTCCTCCTCGGTGAAGGAGAAGCGACGGCGCACGGCAGGCAGGGCGATGAAGTCGAGGATGGTGCTGGCCTCGGCGCGCCCCGCCGCCAGCCGCAACAGCGCTCCGACGACTCCCATCAGCGGATTCGTCTGCACCAGCGAGCGGTCCGCCAGCCGCACCCGCAGACGTTGGCCCGGGTGGGTGACCTCGACCGCGTCCCCGAGCCCGAAGGCCGCCTCGATGAGCGGCGCGTACCCCTCGATGTCGGGACACATCACGACGATGTCGCGAGGCTGCAGCGTGGGGTCGTCCTGGAGGAGCCCGACCAGCACCTCGCGCAGGACCTCGACTTGGCGAGAGGGTCCGTGGCAGCTGTGCACGCTGATGCTCGCGTCCGGCGCGAACGACGAGCGGTCGGTCGGCAACCGGTTGGCGATGATGTCCGCCTGCAAGGTGGCCAGCAGCGTGCTGGGCTCATCGACCGCAGGGGCGACCACCGGAGCTTCCTCCACCACGCCCAAGCGCAGCTGGAGCTCCCGACTGTCACGCCCCCAAGCGGCAAGCAGGGGATGGACGGCGGCGGCGTAGCTGGTGTCCTCACTGCGCCGGGCGACACGCTCCTCGGCGGAGCGCAGCCCGCGAAGGCTGTCCCACAGGGCCGGGGACGGATGAGGCAGCCACAGGTGGACGTCGCGCTGTGCCGCGACCGCCTCGAGCAACTGAAGGTCGGCCTCGTTGATGCGGGTGTGCCCGAACAGGGAGATCCGCGACGGCAGCGCCAGTTCGGCAGTTCCGCTGGCGATCTCATCACACAGCTGCAGGTGCTCCCGCACCGGGCCGACGCGCCCGCTCGATGCGACGATCCGTCGCCAGAGTGCCGGCTGCCAGGCCAGATCCGGAGGCAGCGGTGAGCCCAACCCGTCGAGATCCTGGCCCGCCTCCCAGGCCAACACCATGGTCGGCCGCTGCGCGACATAGGAGGAGAACAGCCGCGCCAGGCGCTGGGCGGTCGCGAAGCGGCGCCCTCGCTTGAGCTCGGCATCCTCGCCCGTGGCGAAGTGGCCGAGATGCCAGGCCAAGGTAGAGCACCACGGCTCGTCCATGCTCGCGTCCACCGCCGCGAGCACCGTCCAGGTCAGCTCGGCGAGCGACCAGGGGCCACCCTCGACCTCGCCGACCAGCCGGCCGAAGGAGGTCGGCGAGACGAAGTCGATGCCCGCACAGACACCGTCGTCGCGCCGAGCGCCCAGGTGGTGCGACAGTCGTTGCGACAGCCACCGCTCCACACCCCGGGCAGGCACGACCACCAGCTCCTGGGCGAACACGTCGTGCACGCTCCCGGACGGGCGCAGCAGCTCAGCTGCCAGACCCTCCACGAGATCGGCGGCGCGAGCCGCCCGGTGCACCAACATCGCCACGCCCACACCCTAGGGCGGAGGACCGACAGGGCTAGATCAGGCGGCGCAGAACACGCAGCGGCGCGTACCGGAGCACGTAGGAGAGTGGCTTCCATGGGAACCGCGGCACGATGGCGGAGGCCTTGCGCCGTTCGATCGCATCGACCATCGCCCGCACGCCGTCCTCGGTCGAGGCGATCAGCCGGGTCGTCTGCGTGGCCTGCGCATTCATCTCCGAGGCGATGTAGCCCGGATACAGGACCGTGATGTCGATGTCGGATCCGACCAGCTCGGCGCGTAAGCCCTCGGCGAGGTACGCGGCCCCGATCTTGGTGGCCGCGTAGGTGGTCAGGTTCTTGGGCATGCCGCGCACCGCGGAGAGGGAGCTGACCACCACGAGGTGACCGCGGCCCTGCTCGCGGAAGATCTCCGTGGCTGCCTCGATCTGCGCCAACGCCCCGACGAAGTTCGTCATCGCCGTCTCGCGGTTGGCGTCGAACCGTCCGGTGCCCAGCGGCTGTCCCTTGCCGAGGCCGGCGTTGACCACCACCCGATCGATGGTGCCGAGGTCCTTCTGGAAGCTGCGGAAGACATCGAAGACCTGGTCGTCGTCAGTGACGTCGAGCGGCCGGAGCACGATCTCGCACTCCGGGTAGTCCGCCGCGATCTCCGCCCGCAGCGTCTCCAGATTCGCGACTCGGCGCGCGCACAGCGCGAGGTCGTAGCCCAGCGCCGCGAACTGCCGCGCCATCTCGGCGCCCAGACCCGAGCTGGCGCCGGTGATCAGAATCGATGCCATGGCCTCACCTTAGGGTCAGCGATAGGTGCGCAGCTGCGGTACCCGGTCGAAGTGGGTGTCCTCGTTGAACGTGACCAGCGTCAGGCCGCGGCGCCCCGTGACCACCCGCGTCACGCCGGTGTTGGCACAGACGATGTTCATCCGCCGCCACAATGCTGTCCGCGCCGACGCGCCGTCGGCCAGCAGCGCAGCCGCGACTAGGGCGATCGGTCCGCCCGAGGTGACGACCACGACGGTGCCCTCCCGCGGCGTCCGCGCCAGCGCCGCGTCGACGCGCCCGGTGAACGCGGTGAACGACTCTCCGTAGCCATCGAGGCCGGAGGTCCAGCGATCCGTTCCCGCCTCGACCCACGCCTGGACCTCGCGCGGCGTCATCTCCCCCGCGACCTCCGTGACCGGCGGCGCAACCTGGGCGAGCACGTCGTCGTGGTCGTATTCGGCCCAGTCGGCATCGACGATCGGCTCCAGATCCCAGCCGGCCCCTTGCGCCATGCCCTCCCAGGTCTGGAGATGCCGACGCATCCCGCCGTGGACCACGGCGGTGGGCGTGATGCCCCGGTCGGCCAACGCGATGCCGAGCAAGCGAGCCTGCTCGTGCCCGCGCTCCGAGAGGGCGTCGTAGTCCGCCGCGCCCCAGGACGCCTGGCCGTGGCGCACCATCAGGATCATGCCCATCCGAACCTCCGCTTCTAGCAGGCGGAGTTGAAGGTAGACGGATCCGCTTGGGCACCGAGCCCCGGGGTCCAGGTCAGCTTCCCGTCGCCCGTCTGCCCGGGTCCGGTGTGCATGGTCGCGGTGACGCTGATCAGCTGGCCGGGCTTGAGATCGATGGGGAACAGCGCCATCTGGCGCTCGCCGAGCTGGTTGGCCGTGACCGTCTGCGCTTGCCCGTCGATCGTGAGAGAGTCCACGGTCCCTCGCCACGGTCCGGCGATGTAGGCCTGCATCAGGATGTGCCCCTTGGGGGTGAAGGTTCCCGGACCGACCACGTAGTACGGGAAGGTCACGGCCTTCGCGGGCATCGTCGACCGGAAGCTGGTCTGCAGGCGCAGCTCCTGAACTCCGTTGTGGCAACTCGTCGCCGTCACCGTGGAGGCCTGCTGCAGGTAGTACTCGGGCTTCCCACCACCGGCATCGTTCATGTAGACGCCCACCTGCGGCGTCTTGCCCGTGTTCTGCGGGAAGCCGCCGGTCAGGCTCTCGGCGTCGATCACCTTGGCCAGCGCGGGATCCCCGGACCACGCGAACACCCGATGCCGCAGCACTGCTTGCACCAGGCCGCGGATGGCGTTGACCTGGTTGCCCTGTCCCGCCACCAGCGCATCGAACGTCTTGTGCGCGGCGAGGGAGAACATCGAGTTCTGCTGGTCGGCGCCCAGGTAGAGATAGATCTGGTTCATCAGGAACGGCACCACGTTGCTCGCGTCCAGCACCAGATTCGGCTTGAGCGTCACCGGACCCGTGCCGGCGAGTACCGAGGACAACGCGACCGGGTCGACCGAGAAGACCGCCGTGACATGGACCCCGCGTCGCTTCTCGATCGCCGTCGCGATCTGGGCGGCGCGCGGGAAGTCCGGGGTCTCGGTGATGTCTCCGGGGACGGTCCCCCAGTCACTGCCGAACAGCTGGGACTCATCCTCGGTGAGCGCTACCGGCTTCGTCTTCTGGAAGAGATCGGCCAGGAAGGTGGTCGTGGTCATCTTGAGCCGACCATCATTGGCGTGGATCAGCGCCCACGTTCCGGGGAGACCGCCGGCGGCACGAATCTCGGCAGGGTTCTGCACCAGAAGCAGATAGGTCCGCGGGCCATGGCCACCGAGGACCGTCGGGAGGACGTCGAAGGCGTTGGCGGCGGCATCGATCGCCACCTTGGCCTGACCGATGCGCGTCTGCACCTCGGACATCAGGGAGTCGAGCGGCGGGATCAGGCTGCCAGTGTCGATGCTGGCGACATCGGTGGCGGGACCGTCGAGGGCTTGGGCGGCCCGACGCACCTGCGGCGCGAGACCGGCGATCGCCTCCGGCGAGATCCGGCCGTGGTCGGGGCGCAGCGAGCCGTTCTCCACTTCGTCGGCGAGGTGGAGGAGCACGGGGAGACTGCTCTGGGCGATCGCGTCGAGTGCTGTCGCGGAGTCGTGGATCGCGGAGACATCGCTGCCCAGGAACGGCACCTGCGAGCCCGCCCACCACAGCGCGTCGTCGGTCAACGAATGGGCGCGTTGCGCGTCCTTCTCCAACTTGGCTGCCGCAGCACGGGCGCCCGCCAGGTCACCAGCCGTCAGGCGCGTCGCGACGGCATCGCCGTCCGTACGGGCGGCATTCATCGCCAGCGCGGCGAGCACCGCTTCGACCAGGAAGGCGAGAATCGCGACCAGGACCAACGTCCCGATCGCGATTCCGATCCGCTTCCGGGTAAGCAAACGCGCCAGGGAGGATCTCACCTGACGCGTCCGCAAACCTTCGCTTGGATTCAGCTGGAAGCAATCCCGCCGTCACGACGGCGACCGGCGATCATCGCCAGGGCGCCAGCCAGCAGGGCCGCGATGCCCGCGATCAGCCAGCCCACGCTCGGGCCACCCGTGTTCGGCAGGACTCCGCTACCACCGTTGGCGGGCAGCACGGTGACGTTGGCCTTGGCGGTCAGCGTCTGGCTGCTCGGCGAGATCGCGTTACCGGCGGTGCCGGTGGTGGAGGTGTAGTTGCACACCGCGACGGCGGTGATGACCGTGGCCTTCTTCACCTTGGGCGCGACGAACGTGTGCTTGACCTCGGAGCCGGGCGCAACGGCGTTCTGGCCGGCCCAACTGATGCTGAGGGTGTCGCAGGTGATGCTCGCCTTGGCATCCGCGACGAACGTGTGCCCCCCGAGGACCCTGTTCAGGCTCAGGTGAAGGGTCAGCACTGGGGTCGGGTAGGCCTGGGCCGAAGGCGCGAGCACGGTGAGACCGAGCAGCGCGATCAGCGCTGCGGCCAACGTAGCGGCGTACTTCTTCATGTGATCCTCCACCGCGAGCCATGCTCGCAAAACAACGTAATCCCCGTAACCAGACTGGTCCGTACAGCAGGATAACGCCTAACCATGCTAGGCGTTACACGCGCCCCCTGTACAACTGCGATCAATCTGTCTAGTCGAACGATATCTGTATTCCAGCGTGCCTGCGTTACATCTGTATTGCATTTCACTGCCGATTCGGACAATTCGGGCCCGCTCACACACCTCAGAGCGGGCCCGAATCGCCGAAATACATCAGGCAGCGGGGAATTTACCGCCGGATTCGGCGACGGCCACCAGGCTCGCCGGCGGCTCGAAGCGGTCGCCGTACTTGGCCTGCAGCTCGCGCGCGCGAGCCACGAAACCGGCCGGACCGTGGCCCACAGGACCCTCGAACCCGTTGATGTACTGGATCGCGCCGCCGGTGACGGCCGGGAAGCCGATGCCGAAGATCGAGCCGATGTTGGCCTCGGCAGCCGACATCAGCACACCCTCGTCGAAGCACTTGACGGTCTCGATCGCCTCGACGACCAGTTGACGGTCCTGAATGTCTTCGAACGGGATCTGCGTCGACGCGACCGGGAACGTCTCGGCGAGTCCCTCCCAGAGGCCGGTGCGGTGACCGCTCTCGTCGTAGGAGTAGAAGCCAGCGCCCTTGAGCTTGCTCGAGCGACCGATCTCGATCATCTTGTCGATGACCTTCTCCGACGGGTGCTCCACCCAGGTGCCGCCATCGCGCTCCGCCGCGTCCTTGCTGGCCTTGCGAATCTTGTACATCAGCTCCATGTTCAGCTCGTCGCTGATCTGCAGCGGACCGACCGGGTAGCCGGCCATGGTGGTCGCGCGCTCGATGCTGATCGGGTGGACACCCTCGCCGAGCATCGCGAGACCCTCGTTGATCTGGGTGCCGATGACGCGCGAGGTGTAGAACCCACGGCTGTCGTTGACCACGATCGGGGTCTTGCGGATCGCCTGCACGATGTCGATCGCCGCGGCGGCGGCCGCGTCGTTCGTCTTCGCACCACGGATGATCTCGACGAGCGGCATCTTGTCGACCGGCGAGAAGAAGTGCAGACCGATGAAGTCCTCAGGACGGTCCACGCCCTCGGCGAGCTCGGTGATCGGCAGGGTCGAGGTGTTCGAGCACAGCAGCGCGTCGGCGTTGATGTGCGGAGCGATCTCGGCGAACACCGCGTTCTTCAGGGACGGGTCCTCGAAGACTGCCTCGATGACGAGGTCGCAGCCCTTGGCGTCGACCGGATTGTCGGTCGGCGTGATCCGGGCGAGCATCTCGTCCGACTTCTCCTGGGTGAGCTTGCCGCGCGAGACGGCCTTCTCGTTCAGCTTCTCGGAGTAGTTCTTGCCACGCTGGGCCGCC
>JBQCJL010000159.1:0-3754 GCA_051952795.1 Marmoricola sp. | reverse complement strand
GCCATAGACGGTGAGCCCGTAGAAGGGATCGACCGATGGGAAGGTCGAGATGCGTCCGCGCTGGGGCTTGATGCCCACGAGATTCGTCCACGACGCCGGGATCCGCACGGAGCCGGCGCCGTCGGCGCCGAAGCTGGCCGCGACGGCTCCGCTCGCCACGGTCGCCGACGCGCCGCCGGACGAGCCGCCGGGGGAGTAGTCGAGGTTCCAGGGGTTCCGCACGGCGAATTCGTAGCCCTCGGTGAACGGCCACTGCCCGAGCTCCGGCGAATGGGTCTTGCCCACGATGACGGCCCCCGCCTCGCGGAGCCGTCGGACCATCTCGGCGTCCTCCGTCGCGATCGGCCAATCTCCTCGGCAGCCGAATGCCGTCGGGTACCCCGCCAGATCCGTCTCGTCCTTGATGGCGACCGGTACTCCGAGGAGGGCTCCGGTCTCGCCGCGGGCCCGGCGCTCGTCGGCCAGTGCGGCCTCCTTGAGTGCTGCGTCGCGGCGGATGACCTTGTACGCGTCGATGTGCGGCTCGGCCGCCTCGATCGCGTCCAGGGTCCCGCGGACCAGATCGACGGACGAGATCTCGCCGCCATCGAGGGCCGCCACCTGCTCCAGTACCGTCATGTGCGGACGGAATGTCATGCGCTGTCCGATCTATTGTTCGTTCGAACGAACGATACCTGACTCGCCTGAGTGTCCAAGGACGGAGCCCCTGGCTACCGGCTAGTAGCAAACGTTTGGAAAGATGCCGCTCATGAGCCTGAGCAACGAGCAGATCGCCGACACCCTGATCCTTCCGTACCTGAACCACGCCGCTCGGATGTTCGAGTCCGGCTACGCCTCCGTCGTGGACATCGACAACGGCATGCGCTTCGGCTGCGGCTATCCCAAGGGCCCGCTGACCGTCATCGACGAGATCGGCGTCGGCGTGGTCGCGGAGAAGCTCGCTGCACGCTTCGCGGAGTCGGGCGACAACCTGCACAAGCCCGCCGCCATCCTGGAGAAGCTCGCCTCCGAGGGCTCGACCTTCGCGCAGCAGGGCGCCGCCGACGGTGAGGCGGCCCCGACGTTCAAGCAGGAGATCAACAGCGTCGGCATCGTCGGCACGGGCACGATGGCCACGGGCATGATCCAGGTCTTCGCGCAGGCCGGCTACGACGTCGTCTTCGTGGGCCGTAGCGACGAGAAGGTCAACGGTGTCGTCGCCGCGATCACCAAGGGGCTCGACAAGCTGATCGAGCGCGGCAAGCTGGACGAGGCCGCCAAGAGCGATGTGCTCGACCGCCTCACGGTCTCCACCGAGCGCGAGGCGCTCGCCAGCGTCGACATCGTCATCGAGGCCATCGCCGAGGACCTTGCCATCAAGACCGAGCTCTACAAGGACCTCGACCGCATCTGCAAGCCTGGCGCGATCCTCGCCACCACGACGTCGTCGATGCCGATCACCAAGCTCGGTGAGGTCACCTCGCGCCCCGAGGCGGTCATCGGCATGCACTTCTTCAACCCCGCCACCGTGATGAAGCTGGTCGAGGTCGTGACCACCGAGCAGACGGCCGCGGACGTGAACGAGACCGTGCTCGCCCTGTGCGCCAACATCGGCAAGGTGGCGGTGTCCTGCGGTGACCGCTCGGGCTTCATCGTGAACTGCCTGCTGTTCCCGTACCTCAACGACGCCGTGCTGCTGCTCGAGTCGGGCGAGGACCGCGACGTCATCGATGCTGCCATCAAGGAGCAGGCCGGATTCCCGATGGGCCCGTTCGCCCTCCTCGATGTGGTCGGCAACGATGTCTCGCTGGCCATCCAGGAGGAGCTCTTCGCCGAGTTCGGCGAGCCCGGCTTCGCTCCCGCCGAGACCCTCAAGGCCAAGGTCGCCGCGGGCGAGCTCGGCCGCAAGACCGGCAAGGGCTTCCACGACTACAGCAAGTAGGCGCGGCGCCGACCGGTAGCCTCGGCCCGTGGAGACGAACCGCCTCGAGGCGTTCAGCGACGGGGTGCTCGCGATCATCATCACGGTGATGGTGCTCGAGCTCAGAGTCCCTCATGGCTCGTCGCTGCACGCCTTGTGGCGGGACAGCCACTTGAGCTTGATCACCTACCTGCTCAGCTTCGTGTACGTCGGCATCTACTGGAACAACCACCATCACCTCTTCCAGCTCTGCGGACGCGTGACCGGTGGTGTGATGTGGGCGAACCTGCACCTGCTGTTCTGGCTCTCCCTCTACCCGTTCACCACCTCCTGGATGGATGAGAGCAACCTCGCCCGGACTCCGACGGTCGTCTACGGGATCAACCTCCTGGGCGCGGCGATCGCGTACTCGATCCTGTCCGCGCTGCTGGTCAACCAGCCGGAGACGGGGGAGCAGCTTCGCGAGGCCCTCGGCGCCGACTACAAGGGCAAGCTCTCGCCGGTCCTGTACCTCGCCGGGATCGGTCTGTGCTTCGTGGGGCCGTGGCTCGGGCTGATCCCGTTCGCGATCGTCGCGGGTCTCTGGCTGATTCCGGACCGCCGCGTCGAGCGCTACCTCAGC
This sequence comes from Marmoricola sp., assembly GCA_051952795.1. Lineage (GTDB taxonomy): Bacteria > Actinomycetota > Actinomycetes > Propionibacteriales > Nocardioidaceae > Marmoricola. The sequence continues at coordinate 1,232 of JBQCJL010000159.1, read as the reverse complement.
GAGCAGCAGGCTTCCGCGTTCTAGGTAGGCTTGCGGTATGTCCGGCCTCGTCCCCTTGACGGCCCACTCCTCGAACAGCGGTCTGGGATTCCTCGTTCTGATCGTCATCGTCGCGGTGACCGTGCTCCTGGTCCGCCGTGCGTCGAAGAAGCGTGCGGAGTTGGCGGCGCGGCAGGCCCTCGAGCCGGCCAAGAAGCTGGCGTACGAGGACGTCACCTCGCTCGGCGAGCAGTTGCAGGCGCTCGACCGTGACGTGGCCGGCAAGGAGCTTGATGAGGGCGCCCGGGCGGACTACCAACGCGGGCTCGACGCCTATGAGTCGGCCAAGGTGGCCGCCGACGCGATGACGTCGGCCGATGACATCCGCGATGTCACCAAGGTCCTCGACGACGGCCGTTACGCGATCTCCTGCGTGCGCGCCCGCGTGGCGGGCCAGCCGCTCCCGACGCGCCGGCCGGCCTGCTTCTTCGACCCGCGGCACGGCATCTCGGTGCGCGATGTTCCGTGGATGCTGCCCAACGGCGAGATGCGCGACGTTCCGGCGTGCGAGCTCGACGCGCAGCGCGTCGTCGCCGGGGCCGACCCCGACACCCGCCAGGTGATGGTCGGGTCCCGGCGCGTCCCGTACTGGCAGGGCGGTCCTGGATATCGCGGGTACGCGCAGGGCTACTTCGGTGGCTTCGGCTTGATGGACTGGATGTTCATGGGCATGGCCTTCGACATGTTCGGGAGTGGCGTGGGCATGTTGGCCGAGGGTCTCGGCGAGGGCATCGGCGACATCGCTGGTGGTCTGGGAGACATGCTCGGCGACATCGGCGATCTCTTCGACTGACGCGGGTCGGCGTGACCTCGGATCGACTCCACGCGCTGGAGTATGGGACCAGCGGTCCGCGGGTGGTCCTCTGCCACGGTCTCTTCGGGCAGGGCCGCAACTGGAACACGATCGCCCGTGCGCTGGCGGACGACTATCGCGTGACAGCCGTCGATCTCCCCAACCATGGTCGCTCGCCGTGGGCCGACCGGGTCGACTACGTGAGCATGGCCGCGCAGGTCGCCGCCGTGATCGATACCGACGAGCCGGTCGCGCTCGTCGGACACTCCATGGGTGGCAAGGTGGCGATGGCGCTGGCGCTGGAGCACCCTGACCTGGTGGAGCGGCTGTGCGTGGTCGACATCGCCCCCGTCGACTACGGCCAGGGCACCGACTTCAGTCGCTACATCGCCGCGATGCA
>JBQCJL010000158.1:0-7892 GCA_051952795.1 Marmoricola sp. | reverse complement strand
AGCTCCGGGCTGCCCGCGAGTCTCTCCAGACCTCCCACCTCCAGGAACGCCTCGTCGATCGAGAGCGCGTCGACCAGCGGTGTGGTGTCGTGGAAGATCGCGAAGACCGCTTTGCTGGCTGATGAGTAGGCCTCCATGCGCGGGGGCACGACCACGGCCTCCGGGCAGAGGCGCCGAGCTTCCCCGAGCGGCATCGGTGTGCGCACCCCGCGCCGCTTCGCCTCGTAGCTCGCGGCCAGCACGACACCGCCGCCGACGACGACCGGGCGCCCCCGGAGGGCAGGGTCGTCCCGCTGCTCGACCGAGGCGTAGAACGAGTCGAGGTCGGCGTGCAGGATCGAGGCTTTCCCGTCCATCGAACATATGTTCGCATAGCGGGTCACTCCTGTCGAGATTTCCCCGTCATCGAGGAACCTCCGGCCGTCCTCGTGCCGTCATACGGTCAGCAGAGGAAACAGACAGGGGAGAACGTGGACGACCAGGACGATTTCGCCGCGTTCGTCGCCGAGCGATGGGCGACGCTCGTGCGTGCTGCGGTCTTCCTGGGCGCGGCTCCCCACGAGGCCGAGGATCTCGCCCAGACCACGCTGGTGCTCTGTTACCGCAAGTGGGATCGGGTGCAGGGCGCGGACGATCGCGACGCCTACGTCTACCGCATGTTGATGAATACCCTGCGCTCCGATCGCCGCTCGTCCTGGTGGCGCAAGCGGGACCCGCATCCGCTGCCGGACCAGCCGATCGGTGACGGGACCGAGGCCGCCGCCATTGCGGACGCCGTCCACCGGGCGATGGCCACCCTCACCCCCGACCAGCAGCACGTCGTCGTGCTGCGCTACTTCGTCCAACTCACCGAGGCTCAGACCGCCGCCGCCCTCGGCATCCCGGCGGGCACCGTGAAGAGCCGACTGTCGCGGTCGATCGCCGCCCTGAGCGCCAACCACCACCTCGCCGAATTCGCCGGAGGCTCGCGATGACCGATCTCGAAGATGCCTGGAACCGCTATCCCACCTCCGCTGCGCCGGTCGCCGAGATCGCCGCGGAGGGTCGGCGCATGCGCCGAGTCCGCGCCGCCCGCCCGGCGCTCGGCGGATTGGTGGCAGCCGCTGTCGCGGCGGTGCTCGTGGTCGCGCTCGACACGGGTGGCTCATCGCCGACCGGCGGCGGCACCACGGCGTTGAGCCCGCATCAGCCCGTGAGGCTCGTCGCCTTCCAAGCCGACCTTCGCCCGGCGCGGTCGTGCGCCCAGCTGCTGAACCTCTACCGCCAGCGCGGACTCAGGCAGGTCACGGCGTACGGGTGGAACGGCGGGAACATGTATGCAGGGCTCGCCGAGCAGCGGGCGCCGATGGGTGCGGCCGCGGTACCGGACGCCCAGTCCACTCCCATCAAGGGCCAGGCCAGCTCGTCGACGGGCACCAACGTTCAGGAGGTCGGCGTCGACGAGCCGGACGGGGTGAAGACGAACGGCTCCCTCCTCGTGCGCATCGACGGTGACACCATCGCGGTGTACGACGTCACGGGCGACAGCCCGAAGCGGGTCTCCACGCTCGCGTTCCCCTACTTCGCCGACGGCCAGATCCTGCTGGCCGGCACGACGCTGATCGCGCTCGGGTCGGACCGCGAGCCGTCGGCGAGCCAAACCCCGTCGGCCCGCGTGGTCACCGTCGCCCTGGCCGATGCCGCCCACCCCCGGATCACGTCGAGCGTGAGCTACGACGGCGTGATCAGCTCTGCACGACAGCATGGCAACACCGTCCGGCTCGTCCTCACCACGGGTCTGCCGGCGCTTGCGTTCGCCCAGGCCGACGGGTCACCGGGGTCGCAGGCTCGCGCACTGGCGACCAACCGCGGGCTCGTGGCGCACTCCACGCTCAGAGACTGGCTTCCGACGGTCGATAGCGGCAGTGGCGCCCGGCAGTTGCTCGACTGCGGCAACGTCGCGGTCACCCCCGCGAGCGTCGCCCTGGGCACCACCAGCGTGGTCGGCTTCCAGGCGAACGCGCCTACCGCCACCTCGGCCATCGGGATCACCGGTCAGACCGCCGTCGCCTACGAGTCGGCGGACCACCTGTACCTCACCGGAGCCGGAACCCAGATGGGGTTCTGCGCGTGCCCGCGGCCGCTGGCCGCGCACGTGATGGGCTACGGCGGAGTCGACCGGACCGCGATCTTCCAGTTCGACCTCCTCGGCGATCAGGCCGCCCATGTCGCCACCGGAACGGTGGCCGGCGCCATCGCGGATCGCTGGTCGATGGACGAGGCCGGCGGCGTCCTGCGGATCGCGACAACGTCGGTGATCTCCGACGGCAGTCCTACGAGCTCCGTGGTCACCCTGAAGCCGAAGGGCCACTCGCTCGTGCAGCTCGGACGACTCGACGGGCTGGGCGTCGGCGAGACCCTGACCTCGGCGCGGTGGTTCGATCGGTACGCCGTCCTCTCGACGGCACGCCAGACCGACCCGTTGTTCACCGTCGACCTGGGAAACCTCGCGCATCCCAAGCTCCTCGGCGCCCTCCACATCCCCGGGTATTCGACCTACTTCCACCCGCTCGGGAACGGACTCCTGCTCGGTGTCGGGCAGAACGTCTCGTTCGACAGCTCAGGCGAGCGCACCCAGGCCCAGGTCGGCCTGTTCGACATCTCCGATCTGAGCCATGTCCGGCGCTTGGCGGTCACCTCCCTCGCGCAGTGGACCTCTCCGGTCGCCGGAAGCGATCCCCACGCCTTCACCTGGCTGCCCGACCACGACACGGCTCTCACCAGCTTCACCTCTCAGAACGGCAGGATCCTGCTCGGAGAGTTCAAGGTCGTGCTGCGGACGCTGGGCACGAAGCTGATCAGCGTGCCGGCGAGTGACCCGAGCACGGTGCGCACGCTGGAGCTTCCCGATGGCCGCGTCGTGTTGATGGCAGGCGGATCGGTGAGCTTCCTGTCGCTGTGACCGCTCTGGGTAGCGTGAAGGCATGCGTCTGACGAAGTTCGGCCACGCCTGCGTCCGGATCGAGCACGGCGGCCAGGTGATCGTGATCGATCCCGGTGTCTTCACCGAACCCGAGGCCAGCGACGGGGCGACCGCCGTGCTGGTCACACACGAGCACGCCGACCACTGGGAGGAGTCGCGGCTGGCTCGGACCGATGCTCCCGTGCACACCATCGCCGCCGTCGCCCAGCAACTGCCGGACGCGATCGCCGAGCGCGCGGTCGTCCACGCGCCAGGTGGCCGCCCGGAGATCGGCATCCCGACCGAGCTCGTCGGCGAGAAGCACGCGGTGATCTACAAGGACCTGCCCCACTTCGACAACAGCGGCTACCTGCTCGACCTGGACGGCCTCCGGGTGTTTCACCCCGGCGACGCACTCACCGTCCCCGATGGGACCGTCGATCTCCTGCTCCTGCCGGTCAGCGCGCCCTGGCTCAAGGCCTCGGAGTGCATCGATTACGCGATCGAGGTCGGAGCGCCCCGGAACATCCCGATCCATGAGGCTGTCTACAGCGATGCCGGGCTCGGGATCGTGTTGTCGCACCTGGAGCGCTTCCTCGAGCCGCGTGGCCAGGAGGTCGTGCGGTTGGGTTCGGGTGAGGACTTGCGCCTCTGAGGGCCGACGTAACTCAGGACATACGGTCACTCGAGCCGGATATATCCGCGAGCGCCGCTATGTCCTGATTTATCCCCCGGCACCCCGACCGACGGGGCGCAGCCTAGACCCCGACAGGGCCTGAGGTCCCTCGCCTCCTAGTACGAAAGAGCGACCGCCTTCGACCCGCGCGCCCCTCACCCTGATCCCCTCGAACCCCCTAGCGTCATCCCGTGACTACATCCATGCGTACGGGGCGCATCCTCTCCCTTCGCGCAGTGGCAGTGATCGCAGCCGGTATCACGGTTGTGGCGCTGAGCGCTGCCCCCAGCCAAGCTGCGTTGGTAACCCGCAGCATCACGTTCTCGGCACCGAGCAGCGCGCTCACGAGTGCCAAGATCACCGTCTCCGGCAAGGTCACCCACTCCCCCAAGGGCACGCTCGTCTCGATCCAGCGTGCCTCCGGGAAGTCCTGGGTTGGCGTCTCGAATGTCCGGACCACCACGACCACCGGCGCCTACAGCGCCAAGTTCTACGTGCCGAAGACGCGCGGCAAGTACACCTACCGGGCCGTCTCGCCGGCGACCAGCAAGCTCGCTCGGGTCATCTCGGTCACCCGCAGCATCATCGTGCGCACGCCCTCGACCGCCACGTTGGTGAGCCCGACGACCACGGCGACCTCCGGCCAGGTCGTGACGCTGACCGGCAAGGTCACTCCGGTGATCGCGCATCGCGCGATCGCCCTGCAGCGGCGCGTCTCGCCGTCCACCACCTGGACCAAGATCGCGTCCCTGGTGACCACCTCGACCGGCGCCTGGAGTCGTGGAGTCGCACCTGCCGCGCAGGCGGTCACGCAGTACCGCGTGGTGGCCTCGGTGTATGGCTACTACGCCGGCGCCACCTCGCCCGTGGCATCGATCGCGACCGCGCCGGCGATCGGCTCGGTGCCGGACGCCACCGTCAACACCTACTACTCCAAGGCCCTCGCCACCACGGACCAGCGCGCTGGCACCTGGGCGATCACGGTCGGAACGCTGCCGGCCGGCCTGGCGCTGACCAACGGGGTCATCTCGGGGACCCCGACCACCGTCGGAACGAGCATCTTCACGCTGAGCTTCACCGACACGTACGGGTACAACGTGACGAAGCAGATCACGATGTCGGTGGACGCCCTGGGCAGCACCCCGAGCGCACCTCAGGTGGCGGCCGGTGGCCTGCACACCTGCCGCGTGTCGACCGCGGGCGTGCTCCAGTGCTGGGGCGACGACTCGAAGGGCGAGCTCGGCATCAACGGCGACACCCTGCACCACCCGTCGGTCGCGACGCCGCAGACCGTGTCCTCGACCGTCGCCTGGCAGCAGGTCTCGACCAGCCCGAGCGATCTGGCCGACGACACCTGTGCGATCAAGATCGACCACTCGCTGTGGTGCTGGGGCTACGACTCCAACGGTGAGGCCGGCCAGGGTGGAACCGCGCAGTACAACGCGCCCGTGCAGGTCCTTCCGGGCACGCACTGGAGCACCGTCGCCGTCGGCGGAACCTTCGCCTGCGGCGTCCGCACGGACGGCACGCTGTGGTGCTGGGGCGCCATCGGAACCGGTTCGTCGGGCAGCGCGCCGGCGCAGGTCGGAACCGCCACCACCTGGAGCAACACGCTGGTGGCCGGCTACGGGCACGCGTGTGCGCTGGACACCGCCGCCCACCTCTACTGCTGGGGCCTCAACTACGGCTGGATCGGCGATGGCACCTCAGGCAGCTACGTGACCGCGCCCGAGAAGATCCTCGCGTCGGCCAAGTGGAGCGACATCGCGGCGGGTCCCGGCAACACCTGTGGTGTCCGTAGCGACTCCGGCAGCGCCGGGACGCTGTGGTGCTGGGGCTCCAACAACGACGGTCAGCTCGGAAACGGCACCACCGGGGGAAGCGCCGCGCTGGTGCCGACTCAGGTCGGCACCCAGACCGACTGGTCCTCGGTGACCGTCAACGGTGCGGGCAACTCCAACCATGTCTGCGCCCTGAACCAGAGCAGCGCGATCTACTGCTGGGGCTCGGACAGCTATGGCGAGGTCGGCCAGACGCCGGCTTCTCCGTACGTGGTGAACTCGCCCGCGCTGTTCGCTCCGTCGTCGTCGATCATCTGGGCGTCAGTGTCGGCCGGCGGCTATCACACGTGCGCGACGTCGACCGGCGGCAACACCTACTGCTGGGGCGACCCGGCCAACGGCCAGCTGGGTGTGAGCCCGCAGCCGAGCGGACCGCAGACCAGTCCCCTGCAAGTGCAGTAGCCAAGCACCCTCACTGGGCCTCCGCGCGCGAGCGCGGGGGCCCAGTGTCGTCTCTACCTGCGGAACGTCAGGTGGATGGTGCCGCTCTCGGCTGTCTCCGCCTTGACCTCGTAGCCGTCCTCGAGTCCGCGCAGCTCATCCCACAGCCGGATCCCGCGGCCCAGCAGGATCGGTGCGATGGCCACATGCAGCTGATCGACCAGGCCTGCCTTCAGGTACTCGCGTACGACGCTCGGGCCGCCGCCGATGCGCACATCGCCGCCGTTTGCCGCCTCGAATGCTCGATCCAACGCCGCCTGGGGCGTTGCCGAGAGGAAGTGGAAGGTGGTCCCGCCGGCCATCTCGATCGAGGGCCGGGGCGTGTTGGTCAGTACGAAGACCGGCACGTGGAACGGCGGCTCGTCACCCCACCAGCCCTTCCAGTCGGGGTCGTCGGGGAAGTCGTGCAGGCCGAACATCCCAGCGCCCATGATCTCGGCGCCGACCTCGGCGAAGTAGGCGCGCGCGTAATCGTCGTCCACGCCGGTCGTACCCTCGCCCGAGGTGTCGTGGAAGACCCGCTCCCGGAACGTCCTGGTCGCCATGTACGCGCCGACCAGTCGTGGCCAGTCATCGCCGAAGGGCTTCTCCGGCGTCTGATCCGTCGTGGTCGCGAATCCGTCGAGGGAGATGTTCAGGTCGACGCGGACGGCCATCGGGTGCTCCACTCATGAGACGTTCAGGGTGCGATCACCGTACGGCAAGCGTCCGCACCGTAGCCTCGACGGATGGCGAACATGCAGTCAGGACCGAACGGCGGCGCACCTCAGCAGAACGGCCCCCGCCTTCGGAGTGTGATCATCGCGATCACCCTCGCGGCGTTACTGCTCTTCGCGATGTTCTTCACCTGGTACCAGCACACCAAGTAGTCATCCCGGATACGTCAGTAGCTCTTCGGCAATCCCAGCATGGCCGTCCCGATGTGGGCGAGGACGAGCTCCTCGGCCACGGGGATGTTCTTGGCGATCCGGGCATCGCGGAAGAGCCGCTCCACCGGATACTCCTTGCTGTAGGCCATCCCGCCGAGCGTCTGGAAAGCCTGGTTGGCCGCCTCCCAACCGACCTGCGCGCCGGTGAGCTTGGCGACGTTCGCCTCGTTGCCACAGGGCAGCCCGCGGTCGAAGAGCCAGGCGGCCTTGTAAGTCATCAACCGGCCGAGCTCAGCCTTCGCCTTGATCTGGGCCAGCGGGAACTGCAGCGCCTGGTTGGAGCCGATCGGGCGGCCGAAGACCTCGCGCTCGCGCGCGTAGTCGCAAGCCACCTGCAGCGACGCCTCAGCGGCCCCGACGCCGCCCGCTGCCGCCAGGATGCGCTCGGGGTTCAGCACATCCCAGAGAACCGCGAAGCCCTGGTCCACCTCGCCGATGACGTGCGAGGCCGGCACCCGCACGTCGTCGAAGAAGACCTGGCTGGAGTGGAGGATGTTGCTGCCCATCTTGGGGATCGGCGTGTAGGAGAGGGTCCCGGCGGCCAGCGCCTCCTTGACGTCCACCAGCAGCAACGTGAACCCCGCGGTCCGGGGACGGGCCTCGGCCGCCGGGATCGTGCGCGTCACCGCGACCATCCAGGAGGCGTTCTCGACGTTGGAGATCCACACCTTCTGGCCCTTGATCACGAACTCGTCGCCGTCGCGCCGAGCACTGGTCGCGATCTCGATGGCGTTGCTGCCGGCGTCGGGCTCCGTCAGCGCGAGGCAGAACTGGAGGTCGCCGGTCGCCAGTCCCGGCAGCAACATCCGCTTCTGCTCCTCCGTGCCGTGACGGGCGATGGTCATGCCACCGAAGCCCGGGGTGGTCACGTAGAAGAACGTGCCGGCGGTCCCTCCCGAGGCGCAGAGGGTCTCGTTAGCGATCGCGAGCTCGAGGAGACCCTGGCCACCGCCGCCGTACTCCTCGGGCACCGCGAGCCCGAGCCAGCCGCCGTCCGCCAGATCCTGGTACACCTCGTGGGGGAACCGGTGCTCCTCCTCGCAGCGGCTCCAGTAGGCGTGGTC
>JBQCJL010000157.1:0-10288 GCA_051952795.1 Marmoricola sp. | reverse complement strand
GAGGAAGATGCCGTCGGCCTGACGCAGGTCCTCGATCTGATGCGGTGCCACCGCGATGTCGATCTCGCCCGTCCGCTCGAAGTAGCAGTCGATGGCGTAGCGCTTGATCGTCCCCTCGATCGCGTCCAGGTTGGCCAGGCCCTGCCGCTGCAGTTCGTCGAACTCCGCGGGCCAGCGATCGCGACCGTTGCCCTCCCCGTGCGTCAGGCTCGCGTCGCAGAAACCGCCGTTGCGTCCCGAGGCCGCCCAGCCGATCCGCTCCGATTCGAGCAGGATCACCTCCCGGCCCGGGTCCGCCTCCTTGGCGAGCAGCGCGGTCCAGAGGCCCGAGTAGCCCCCACCCACGACCACCAGATCGCACCGCGCGTCCCCTTCCAGGGACGGACGCGCCTCGGGACGGTCGGGGGTGTCGAGCCAGTAGACGGCCGGCTTGGTGTGGGCGAGCGCCCGATCACTCATTCGAGTTCCTGGGCGCTCCGCATCGGCAGCGTCTTGCCGCGGAAGTAGTCGGGCGAGCTGACCCACTGCAGGGCGAGTAGGACGAAGCCCGCCAACAGCGAGCCGATACCCACGACCGCCACCGCGCCGTAGCCGAAGATCGTCACGTTCTTGCCGTTGTCGTCGGTCAGGTAGTCGACCGCACTGTAGGTGTGGACGGCGTAGATGAACATCACGACCAGGAAGGCAGCCCCGACGAACGGGATGAGGCCACGGGTGACGAAGTGCCGCACCGACGTGGTGAGGCTGCGGCGGTAGAACCAGACACAGGCGAACCCGGTGAGGCCGTAGTAGAAGGCGATCTGCAGACCGATCGCACCGATCAGCGCACTCAACAGGTTCTTGCTGACCAACGTCAGCAGCAGATAGAAGGCGATCGAGACGATGCCCATGCCGACGGTGGACCACGTCGGGGTGAGGTACTTCTTGTGAATCTCCGCGAACTTCCTGGGGATCGCCCGGAAGACGGCCATCGACAGGGCGGTGCGCGCCGTCGGCAGGATCGTGGTCTGCGTCGACGCGGCCGAGGACGTCAGGATCGAGATGGCGAGCAGCGTCAGGCCCACGTGCCCGATCCAACTGTGCCCGTACAGCGTCGGCCCGATCGCGCTGAAGACGTCGCTCGCATTGTCGGCGTTGCCCAGTCCGATGCCCTTCGAACCGGTTCCGGCGAAGGCGACCGTCGCGATGGAGACCAGAACGTAGATGAGCAACAGGAGAACAGTCGAGATCACGGCAGCGCGGCCCGGGGTCCTGCCCGGGTCGTCGGCTTCCTCGTTGGTGGCGACAGCGGTGTCCCAACCCCAGTAGATGAAGACCGCCAGCAGGACGGCCGAGGCCATCACCGACATCGACATGCCGCTGGGCCACAGCCACGACAGGGACGGGTGCACAGATCCGTTCGGGCCGTGGCCGCTGTAGACCTTGGCCAAGGCGACGACCGCGAAGGTGATCAGCGTGACGATCTCGATGCCCAGCAGCGCGTACTGGATCCGCGCGGACACCTCGATGCCGCGGTAACAGATGTAGGTCATGACCGCGATCCAGATGATCCCAGCCGTGGTCGACCAGAAGGTGTTCGAATCCAACGAGTTGTGGATGCCCAGCTCGTTGGCGAGGGTGAAGGAGTAACCCCCCGCGATCTGCGCCAGGTTCGCCATCACGATGACGTCGGAGATGATGATCCCCCAGCCGCCCATCCAGCCCACGACCGGTCCGAACGCCCGCGTCGCCCAGGTGAAGGTGGTCCCACAGTCAGGCTCGGCCTCGTTCAGCTCCTTGTACGCCACCGCGATGAAATACATCGGGATGAAGGCCAGCAGCATGATCGCCGGGGCCTTGAAGCCGGCGCCGGTGGCGACGACGAAGCCGAGGGTCGCGGCCAGCGAGTAGGCGGGCGCCGTCGACGCGATCCCGATGACGACGCTGCCGACGAGCCCGAGAGCACCGCCCTTGAGCCCCTTCGTCTCCGACTGCTGCGAGCCCGGGGCGATCGCGGTGGTGGACATGTCACCTCACATGGGTTTGAATGACGTACAAATGTGACCGTGGCCACTATGCGCCACGCTTACAACTAAGGTCAAGGGGTGGCTTCAGAAAAGTTGACGCGACCGAAGAGGCGGTTCGACGGGCTGCGCGAGGACGTCCTCGACGCGGCTTGGGACCTCCTTGTCGAACGCGGCCTCGCAGACCTCACTCTCGCCGAGTTGGGCCGTCGCGTCGACACGAGTGCCGGCCACCTGCTGTACCACTTCGGGAGCAAGGACGAGCTGCTGCTCGAGGCGCTGCGACGCAGCGAGGGCCAGCTATGGGATCGCTGGCAGGCCCAGCGCGCGCAGGGAGCGACCTTCCAGGAGCACTTCCGGCTGTTCTGCGCTCAGTTCCTCCCCGTCGGCGTGGGTGATCCGCGCTGGCTCATCTGGGTGGAGCTCTGGCCCCGGGTCCTGCGGGTCGAGGAGCTGCGGCCGTCCTTCGACGCGATGGACGAGGTGTGGCGGGTGGAGCTCGCCGACCTGCTCAGCGAGGCCGGTGTCCCGGACCCGGCTCCGCTCGCTCGGCGCATCTGCTGGCTGCTCGACGGCCTGGCGGTCTCGATCGTGATCGGTGAGACCTCGATCGACGTCCCCGAGGCCATCGAGCACGCGATCGCGCTGCTACCGCCGGAGCTCGCCGGATCCTTCTGACGGGAGCCGCTCCAGCCAGCGGATGAGCCACGGTGTCTCGTCGTCGAGGTGCTCCACGCGCTCCGTCTCGCGCCATTCCGCCTCGGCGAATTCGGGGTAGTGGGTATCGCCCTCGGGCTCGAGCTGGACCTCGGTGAGGATCTGGTGCGTGGCGTGCGGCATGGCCGCTTCGTAGACCGCTGCTCCCCCGCCGATGTTGATGACGTCGTCGAGGTCCGCGGCGATCGCGAGCGCCTCCTCGAGGGTCGCGGCCACCAGCACGCCGTCGTAGGACCAAGCCGGGTCGCGGGTCAGCACGATGCTCTGGCGCTGGGGCAGCGGCGAGCCGATGCCCTCGAAGGTGGTGCGGCCCAGGATCAGGGGGTGCCCGACGGTGACCGCCTTGAAGTGCGCGAAGTCCGCCGGGATGCGCCAGGGGATCGTGCCGTGGTTGCCGATGACGTGGTTGCGCGCCCGCGCAGCCACCATGATCACGCTCATACGGCGATGGGCGCCTTGATCACCGGGTGCGGGTCGTAGCCGAGGATCTCGATGTCCTCGAGCTCGAAGGCATCCAGCTCGGTCACCGCCGGGTTGAGCTTCAGCGTCGGCAACGAGCGTGGCTCGCGGGTCAACTGCTCGTGCGCTTGGTCGAGATGGTTGAGGTACAGGTGCGCGTCGCCGAGGGTGTGGACGAAGTCCCCGGCCTCCAGGCCTGTGACCTGGGCGACCATGTGCGTGAGCAGCGCATAGGACGCGATGTTGAACGGAACCCCCAGGAAGACATCGGCCGAGCGCTGGTAGAGCTGGCAGCTCAGCCTGCCGTCGGCGACGTAGAACTGGAACATGGTGTGGCACGGCGCCAACGCCATCTGCGGGATATCGGCGACGTTCCAGGCCGACACGATGTGGCGCCGCGAGTCCGGATCCCGGGAGATCTGCTCGACGACCTGCTTGATCTGATCGACGTGGTGGCCGCTCGGGGTCGGCCACGAGCGCCACTGGTAGCCGTAGATCGGACCGAGGTCGCCGTTCTCGTCGGCCCACTCGTCCCAGATGGTGATGCCGCGCTCTTGCAGCCACTTCACGTTGGTGTCGCCGCGGAGAAACCACAGCAGCTCGCCGAACACCGAACGCGTGTGGATCTTCTTGGTGGTCACCAGCGGGAAGCCGGCGCTCAGATCGAACCGCATCTGATGCCCGAACACGGACCGGGTGCCCGTGCCGGTCCGGTCCCCCTTCTCGATGCCTTCGTCAAGGATCCGCTGCACGAGGTCGAGGTAGGTCCGCACGCCTCGAGAGTAGTCGACGGCACCGTGCGCGCAGCGTAGACAGCCCGCTGGGACCTGCTCCATAGTTCGGGGAGCGGGAGGGTCGATCGCCGACTCGAGGGGAACACATGAACAAGGTCCTGATCGGCGCCGTGAGTGTGGTCGCCGCCACGATGCTCACGGCGTGCGGAAGCTCGCCCAAGGCCACCTCCACGACGGCCTCGACCAGCGCCAGCCCCACCGTGACGTCCAGCTCGACCGCCCCCAGCACGGGCGGCTCCGGCGCCGACGCCGTGAAGGCACTGGTCAAGGCCGAGATCCTCAAGAACCAGCGCGCCACCGCCGCGAACCCGTTCCGGATGAGCGACGCCCAGGCAGGCTGCACCGCCAATGCCATCGTGGATGCCCTCGGCGTGCACAAGCTCCATGCCTACGGACTCATCACGGCCGACGACAAGCTGACCGGCAAGAGGCTCGCGGCGACCAAGTTCTCCGTCGCCGACGCCACCGCTGTGGTGAACGCTCTCTTCAGCTGCGTCGGCAACGGCAGCTTCACCGATCTCATGAAGCGGGAGATCAACGCGAGGCTGCCCGCCACCCTGCCGGCGGCCCAACGCGCCTGCATCGCCGGCAAGCTGACCGTCCCCGCCGTGAAGCACGTGCTCATCGCGGAGTTGAGCGGTCAGGCCGACGCGACCGCCCAGCTGACCACAGCCATCGAGGCCTGCATGCGACAGTAAGGCCGTGAAGCGACCCCTCCTTGCCGCGCTGTGCGTCATCGTGGCGCTGACGTCCACCGCCTGCGGCGGCGGTCAGCACCACGTTTCCGGCGCCTCCGCCGCGACCGCGTCCCTCAAGGCGGAACTGCTGCGGCAGTCGGCATCCAAGGCCAGTCCGTTCACCTTCAGCGACACGCAGGCCCAGTGCACGGCGAGTCGCATCGTCAGCGCGGTCGGCACGTCGAGCTTGCAGCAGTACGGCCTGCTGACCAGCGCGAACCAGACCACGAGCAAGACCCTGAACGACACCACGCTGTCGGCGAAGGACGCCGGTTCGGTGGTCAACGCGATCATCGACTGCCTGGGAGAGGCGAACGTGACGGAGGCCTTGACCGCGGCCGTGAGCCGGAGCCTCAAGGGCGCCCGGACCGCCGCCCAGCGCGCCTGCCTCACCAGCAAGCTCACGATCGCCGCCCTGAGGCCGATGCTGATCGACACCCTCAGCGGCAACCAGGCGACGGCCCAGGCCTTCTACCGGGGGCTCGCCTCCTGCATCCCGTCATGACGGCCACGAGCTGTCGGCTCGCCTGGCCGCAGGACGCTGGGCCCATCGCCGACGTCCAGATCGCGGCGTGGCGACGCTCCTACGCGGGGATCCTTCCGGACGAGGTGCTCGCCGGCCTGGACCGCGCCTCCCTGGTGAGCGCGTGGCAGGAGGAGATCGCCCGGCCCGGTGAGGCACGGCAGCGCATCCTCGTGGCCTTGGCGGAGAACGACGTCGTCGGCTACGTCCTCACCGCGCCGGCCGCGGATCCGGACTGCGACCCCGCCACCGACGGCGAGATCGACGACCTCACCGTCCATTCCGAGCACGAGAGCAGCGGGCACGGATCCCGTCTCCTGCATGCGGCGATCGACACCCTGCGCGCCGACAGATTCGAGCGCGCGGTCGTCTGGCTGAACAGCACCGACGACGTACGGCGCGCCTTCCTCACCGCTTCAGGCTGGGCCGCGGACGGCGCCCACCGCACCCTCGACCTGAACGACGATGGGAAGGTCCTCGTGCATCAGGTCCGACTGCACACCGACCTGAGCGTCACAGCTCCATGAAGGCTTCGAGCCCGATGGTCAGTCCCGGGCGTGAGGCGATGCTCCGCACCCCCAACAGCACGCCGGGAACGAAGGACGCGCGGTCCATGGTGTCGTGACGGATCGCGAGCGTCTCCCCGGCTGAGCCGAGCACGACCTCCTGCGAGGCGATCATGCCCCGTACCCGAAGAGCGTGGACCCGGACGCCGTCGACATCGGCTCCCCGCGCTCCGTCGAGGCCCGTCGACGTGGCGTCCGGCATCGATCCCGAGCCCGCCTCGCGGCGCGCCGCGGCGATGAGCTGCGCGGTGCGCGTAGCCGTCCCGGAGGGGGCGTCCGCCTTGGTCGGGTGGTGGAGTTCGATGACCTCGGCGGACTCGTAGAAGCGCGCTGCCTCCTGGGACCAGCGCATCATCAGGATCGCGCCGATCGAGAAGTTCGGTGCGATCAGGACGCCTGATCGGGGGTCGTCCCCGAGCGCCTCCCGCAGCGTGGCGAGACGCTCCTCGGTGAAGCCGGTGGTGCCGACCACGGCGTTGATGCCATGCTCGATGCAGAAGAGCAGATTCGGCATGACCACGTCAGGGTGCGTGAAGTCGACGATCGTCTCGACGCCCTCGGAGACGAGCGTGTCGAGCGAGTCTCCGGCGTCGATGCGTGCGACCAGATCCACACCCTCGGCGGCCTCCACGCCGGTGCAGATCTCGCTGCCCACCTTACCCAGCGCGCCGCGCACGCCCACCTTGATAGTCACGCGGCGAGAATATCGGGGATCTAGAGCGCGACGGCGCCGTCGATCGATTCCCTGATCAGGTCGGCATGACCGGCATGCCGGGCGTACTCCTCGATCAGGTGCACGACGATCCAGCGGAGACTGATGGGCTCACCGGTACGGCGGCTGGGCGTCACGGAGAGGTCGTCGAGGACCGCGGCCTCCAGCACCGCGTCAGAACGAGCGATCGCAGCGGTCAGGAGGTCTCGGAGGTAGTCGGGCTCGTCGTGGACGGCGCTCTCCCAGTCCCAGTCCACGTCGCCGTCCCAGTCGGCGCTGGCGAACGGCTCGACGCGGGGCGCACCCCGGAACACCTCGCCGAACCACCAGTCCTCGACGCCGGCCAGGTGCTTGAGCATGCCGCCCAGCGTCATCGTCGATGGCGGCAGCGTCTGCGCGAGCTGGGACTGGCTCAGTCCCTCGGCCTGTCGCAGGATCGTGGCTCGGTAGTAGTCCAGGAAGCCGCGCAGGGTCTCGACCTCATCGGCGCGGTGGGGCGGGGGCGTCTGCTCCATGCCCCGATCGAATCAGGCCGGGCCGACCAGCGCCAGCGACTGCGGGCGCGTGTAGATCTCCTGTGCCAGGGCACGGACGTCGTCCAGCGTCACGGCGGCGATCCGATCGAGCACCTCGTCGACGGAGAGGAGGGCGCTCTGGAAGAGCTCCGACTCGCCCAGACGGGACATCCGCGAACCCGTGTCCTCCAGACCCAGCACCAGACCGCCGCGCAGCTGACCCTTGCCCCGGACGAGCTCCTCCTCGGTGATGCCGTCGCTGGCGACGAGGGCGAGCTGCTCACGCACGACGGTCAGCAGCTCCGGCGCCTTCTCCGGCAATGTTCCGGCCGTGACGCCCACGACGCCGGCGTCGGAGTAGCTCGACGCGAAGGAGTACACCGCGTACGCGAGCCCGCGCACCTCGCGCACCTCTTGGAACAGCCGCGAGGACGAACCGCCGCCGATGGCCGCATTGAGCACGCCGAGGGCGTGCCGGCGCGGGTCGGAGCGGGTGATCCCGCCCATGCCGAGGACCAGGTTGACCTGCTCGAACGCGCGGGAGACGCGCGTCTCGCCGGTCTTCGCCGTGCGCGAGTGCGTGGCGACGCGCGGCGGCTTCGGCGTTCCCTGCAGAGTGAGGAACTGGTTGCGTGCGAAGGCCTTGCGGACCCGGCGCACCACGTCGGCGTGATCGATGTTGCCCGCCACCGCGACCGTCATGGCCTCGGCCCGGTAGCGCGTGCGGTAGTAGCGATTGATCTGCGTGCGGGTCAGGGCCCGGATCGACTCCGTGGTGCCGGCGATCGGCTTGGCGATCGGGCTGCCTTCCCACACGGTCTGCGCGAACAGGTTGTGCGCCACGTCGTCGGGATCGTCGTCATGCATGGCGATCTCGTCGAGGATCACCTCACGCTCGGCTTCGACGTCGTCCGGCGTGACCAACGAGGACGTCAGCATGTCGCCCAGGATGTCGATGGTCATCGCCAGATCCTCGTCGAGGACCTTCGCGTGGTAGCAGGTGTACTCCTTGGCCGTGTAGGCGTTGAACTCACCGCCGACGGTGTCCATCGCCACCGAGATGTCCATGGCCGAACGCTCCGGCGTTCCCTTGAACAGCAGGTGCTCGAGGAAATGCGAGGCGCCGTGGAGCGACGGCGATTCGTCGCGCGATCCGACTCCGACGAAGACGCCGACGGAGACGGAGCGCACGCTCGGAACCACCTCGGTGATGACGCGAAGGCCACCGGGGAGCACGGTGCGGCGGACCCCGGGAATCAGCGTGATCGTGCTTCCCGGGGCCTGCTCTGCTGCGAGTTTCTTCAACTAACTAGCGCCTGGATTCGTGACGCAGGCTCACGCCTGCTCCTCGACCTCCGGCGCAGCCTCGGCCTCGTCGCCCTCGACGACCGGAACCAGCGACAGCTTGCCGCGGTCGTCGATCTCGGCGATCTGGACTTGGAGCTTCTGGCCGACCTCGAGCACGTCGTCGACGTTCTCGACGCGCTTGCCACCGGCGAGGCCACGGAGCTTGCTGATGTGCAGCAGGCCGTCCTTGCCGGGGAGCAGCGAGACGAAGGCGCCGAAGTTGGTCGTCTTCACCACCGTGCCGAGGTAGCGCTCGCCGACCTCGGGCATGGTCGGGTTGGCGATCGCGTTGACCATCGCGCGGGCGGCCTCGGCGGCCTCGCCGCCGGTCGCACCGATGAACACGGTGCCGTCGTCCTCGACGCTGAGCTTGGCGCCCGAGTCGTCCTGGATCTGGTTGATGACCGCGCCCTTGGGCCCGATGATCGCGCCGATCTTGTCGACCGGGATCTTGACCGTGATGATGCGCGGCGCGTTCTCCGACATCTCGCCCGGGCCGGAGATGGCCTCGTTCATCACGTCGAGGATCGCCAGGCGAGCCTCACGCGCCTGGGTCAGCGCGCCGGCCAGCACGTCGGCCGGGATGCCGTCGAGCTTGGTGTCGAGCTGCAGCGCGGTGACGAACTCCGAGGTACCGGCGACCTTGAAGTCCATGTCGCCCATCGCGTCCTCAGCACCGAGGATGTCGGTGATGGCGACGTACTTGGTCTCGCCGTCGACCTCACCGGAGATGAGGCCCATCGCGATACCGGCGACCGGCGCCTTCAGCGGGACGCCCGCCTGCAGCAGCGACATCGTCGAGGCGCAGACCGAGCCCATCGAGGTCGAGCCGTTGGAGCCCATCGCCTCCGACACCTGACGGATGGCGTAGGGGAACTCGTCCTTGCTCGGCAACACCGGGACGAGCGCACGGCCGGCGAGGGCGCCGTGGCCGATCTCGCGGCGCTTCGGCGAACCGACGCGACCGGTCTCACCGGTGGAGTACGGCGGGAAGTTGTAGTTGTGCAGGTAGCGACGCTCGGTCTCCGGGGAGAGCGTGTCGAGCTTCTGCGACATGTCGAGCATGTTCAGCGTGGTGACACCCAGGATCTGGGTCTCGCCGCGCTCGAACAGGGCCGAGCCGTGCACGCGGGGAACCACGTCGACCTCGGCGCTCAGCGGACGGATGTCACGAGGACCACGGCCGTCGATGCGGATCTGGTCGGTGAGTACGCGGGTGCGCATGACGTTCTTCTGGACCGAGCGGTAGGCCGCGCCGATCTCCTTCTCGCGACCCTCGAAGTCGGCACCGATCTTCTCGAGCAGCGCGACCTTGATCTCGTCGATGCGGTCGTCGCGCTCCTGCTTGCCGGCGATCTTCAGCGCCTGGGCGAGGTCGTCCTTCACGGCAGCCTCGACGGCGGCATAGACGTCGTCCTCGTAGTCGAGGAAGATCGGGAACTCGCCGACCGGCTTGGCGGCCTGCTTGGCGAGCTCGGCCTGAGCCTCGCAGAGCTGCTTGATGAACGGCTTGGCGGCCTCGAGACCACCGGCGACGATCTCCTCGGTCGGAGCCTGGACGCCGGACTGAACCTTCTCC
The DNA here is from genome assembly GCA_051952795.1 of Marmoricola sp. Taxonomy (GTDB): domain Bacteria; phylum Actinomycetota; class Actinomycetes; order Propionibacteriales; family Nocardioidaceae; genus Marmoricola. The sequence goes on along the minus strand of JBQCJL010000157.1, from coordinate 336 downwards.
CAGGTGACCTCGGTCGACTCGGCCTCGACCATCATGATCGCGACGTCACCGGAGTCGGTGACGCGACCCGCGACCACCATGTCGAAGACCGCGTCCTCGAGCTGGCTGTGCGTGGGGAAGCCCACCCACTGGCCGTCGATCAGGGCGACGCGGGTACCACCGACGGGGCCGGCGAACGGCAGGCCGGCGATCTGCGTCGACGCCGAGGCGGCGTTGATCGCGAGCACGTCGTAGGGGGTGTCGGGGTTAAGCGCCAGGACCGTGATGACGACCTGGATCTCGTTGCGCAGGCCCTTCTTGAAGGTGGGGCGCAGCGGGCGGTCGATCAGGCGACAG
>JBQCJL010000156.1:0-9333 GCA_051952795.1 Marmoricola sp. | reverse complement strand
CACCTACGAGGAGGCCTGGCTCGCCTGGCGCTACCTCGGGCTCACCTACGGCGAGGCCAAGGCGGTGGCGTTCTATCGGGCCGTGATGAGGGGACAGAAGGTCGGCAGCGCCTTCGTGAGCGTGCTCGGAACGACTGAAGGGGCGTTCGTCCAGGGCTGGCGCGCGAATCTGCGCCAGTTGGTGAACGAACGCCCCCGTTGAGCCGCTGAGCTGCTCCTAGAGAGCGGTGACCCAGTCGAGCACGGTCATGCCGTTGGCGACCGTCCAGTTGCTCATCTTCATGTTCTGCATGCCCTCGGCCGTCATGAAGGCCTTGATCTTGGCCGGGATGGTCCCGTTCAGGCTGGGCATGCCCTCCAGCAGGTACCGCTGTTGTTGCGAGCGGTCGATGAAGAAGACCTCGTCGCTGTGCTGGACGTCGTAGGTCAGGCGTGCCCCCGTCCTCCAGTTGTGCACGACCTCCTCCGACGGCACCTTCTCGGTGTAGACGTGGAAGTACTTCCACAACGCAGCGATGTCGGCCGGAGAGCCGGTCAACAGCTGCCACTGGGGAAGCGCCCCCTTGCCCGGCGCATACAGGGCTCGGTAGGCGGCGAGCTGGGCGGGGTCGTCGCGCTGAGGGTCCACGGTGATGGTCAGGAACACGACGTTGTTCGGATCCTTCGCCATCGTGCTGTGCTCGCGCGCGAGACCGACGAAGGTGGCGGTGTCGATCGGGCACTGCTCCTGGCACAGCGTCATGCCGTCCTGGATGACGACGGTCTTGCCCTTGAAGTCGGCCAGGCGCACGGTCTTGCCGTCCTGATTGACCAACGGCATCGTCGCGATCCGGGACGGGATGGCGGCGTCCAGCTCGCTGCCGCCGGAGATGTTCGGCACACCGCCGCTGCTGGATCCGCAGGCAGCCAGGGCGAGAAAAGCTGCGCCGACGATCGCGATGGGCACGAATCGGCGGCGGCGAGAGCGCCTGGTGGCGCGCTCGGGATGGAACATGGGAGTACTCCTCGAGAGTTGGGTGGGCTGGGGCCCGGGAGATGTCAGAGCGCCGCGCAGGCCGGCGGTCCGCGCCTCGGCATCCCTCGAGCGAGGTGCACCTCCCACCAGGACTGGAGGTCGAAGCAGACGTTCATCCGCGCCACCGGCGACGGTGGACCGACGACCGCCCGACACCAGAGCAGCTGGATGGTTCCGGCTACCAGACCGAGCAGGGTCGACAGCGCGCGCTCACCCCGCCACAGCCAGAGCCCCGCGAGGACAGCCGCGCCGAGGTGCGCACCCACCATCGCCGGCGACGGGATCGCGCTCATGGCCGGCATCGGCATCGCCATGCCGGGCATGTCCGCCATCCCGGGCATCGAGGATGCCGAGGGTGTCGCCCACAGCATCAGGCCGGCATGGACACCGAGCTGCTCCCCCAGCAGGAGGGCGGATAGGAGGGCCCAGCCGACCTGGCGGCCGAGGAAGAGCGCGGAGACGACCGAAGCGAGCAGCCAGGAGACGAGCAGCGGCGGGAGGCCAGGAGCCTGACCGCCCGCGGCGTGGACATGTCCGACCGCACCTGCTGCCGTGGCGACGCCCCCCAGCACACACGCCCGCCCTCCGACGAGGCGGAGACGCGCGGGCGAGTGCATACCCGGATTCTCCTGTATTTCACCCAAAACCCACCCCCGGGGACCACATTCGTTGTCCTCGGTCGCCCAGTCTGAGCATCAGCTATGAGACACCATGTGCTTGTTTCCGCCCACCGGTGTGGGGCCGGGAGAGAGCGCTCGCTGGAGAACAGCCAGCGGGCGGTCGACCAGGCCCTCGACATCGGCGCCGAGTACGTGGAGTTCGACGTACAGCGATGTGCTGACGGGACCTTGGTGCTGAGCCACGATGGCTCCGTCCGGATCAACGGTCAGCGCGTGCGGCTCGAGAACGTCACCTATCCCGATGCGAAGCGCGCCGATGGCGATCAGCTGGTGCGCTACGAGGCCGTGCTGCAGCAGCTGCATCGCCGCAAGCGCGCCCACATCGATCTGAAGTTCACCTCCCCCGCGCAGCTCTACGCCGACCCGGACCGCACCTACGAGGTGGACGCGGTCAAGATCGCCATCCAGGCGCTCGGAGCCGAGAACATCGTCGTGACCTCGCTGCATGACCGCTCGGTGAAGGCGGTCCGGGATTGGGCCATCCAGGCTGGCTATCCGCAGCTCCTGGTGGGACTCTCCCTGGGCTCCGACTTCTTCCCGGCAAGTCGGTACCGGGCCTGCGGCGCGAATCTGGTGGTGGCGAACCACTACCTGGCACGACTGTCGGCCGCGCGCTTCGCCCGACGCGCGAACCTGCCCCTGCTGGTGTGGACGGTCGACGACCACCTGAGCCTTCGCTACTGGCTCCAGCCCGGTCGCGCATGGATGGTCACCACCAATCGCCCCATCGCCGCGCTGGACGTGCGCCAGCGACGCGTGAGCGTCTGAGGATGCGCGGAGGAATGACCCATCGGTCACTCCTCCACTCCGGACTCCTCTGAGCCGCGTGTCGGGATCGAACCGACGACCCCCTGTTTACAAGACAGGTGCTCTGGCCAGCTGAGCTAACGCGGCGTGCGATCGCCCATCGTAGGCGGTTTCGTGACGGGGCTACGCGCCTCCTCGACCTCCGTTGCGCTCAGCCTCGACGTTGTGCGATCTCGTAGAGCGCGATGCCCGCTGCCACCCCGGCGTTGAGCGACTCGACTTGGCTGCTCATCGGGATCGACACGAGCTGATCGCAGGTCTCGGAGACAAGCCGCGAGAGCCCCTTGCCCTCCGAGCCGATCACCAGCACCAGCGGCCCATCGGCCAGCGCCAGCTCGGGCAGGGACACGTCGCCGTCGGCGGCGAGGCCGACGACCATGCAGCCAGCCTCCTGATACGCCTTGAGCTGCCGGGTGAGGTTGGTGGCCTGGGCGACCGGAACGCGCGCGGCCGCCCCCGCGCTGGTCTTCCAGGCACTGGCCGTCATCCCCGCGGCTCGTCGCTCCGGGACCACCACGCCGTGCGCGCCGAAGCCGGCGGCACTGCGGACCACCGCACCCAGGTTGCGGGGGTCGGTCACGGAGGCCAGCGCCACGATGAGCGGCGCTTCCTTGTTCTGAGCGGCGAAGTCGAGCAGATCGTCCGGGTGCGCGTACTCGTAGGCGGGCATCCGGGCCGCGATGCCCTGGTGCACCGCACCGCCGGTCAGCCGGTCGAGCTCGCCGCGCGAGACCTCCAGCAACGCGATACCACCGTCGGCCGCGGCAGCGAAGATCTCGCGAAGCCGGCCGTCGCGCTCGGCGCCCTCCGCGACATAGATCGCGGTCACCGGCATGCCGGCGCGGAGCGTCTCGACCACGGAGTTGCGGCCGGCCACCCACTCGGCGTCACCGCTGGTGCGACGCTTCGGCTTCGCCGACTGCAGACGCTCCTCGCGCTGCTTGGCCTTGTACACCTTGTGATTCGGCCGGTCGGCAGCCTTGGGCGTCGGACCCTTGCCCTCGAGCCCGCGACGAACGCGTCCCCCGGACCCGGCCGTCGGATTGCCCTTGCCGGACTTCTTGATCGCGCCGCGGCGCGCACTGTTCCCTGCCATCACACGCTTCCTGTTTCCAGAGTCCATCGGGGGCCGTCCGGCGTGTCCTCGATCTCGATGCCGGCCGACTTGAGCTGGTCACGGATGGCGTCGGCCGCGGCGAAGTCACGCGCGGCTCGAGCCGCGGTGCGCTGGGCGAGCAGGCTCTTGACCAGAGCGTCGACCACGGTCAGCACGTGGGCGTCCGAGCTGCGCCCGAAGACCGGATCCTCCGGGTTGAGCCCGAGAACGTCAAGCATCCGCCGCACCGAGGTCGCGCTCTCCCGCAGCGCCTCCGAGGGGCCGTCGGCGAGCAGCTTGTTGCCGTCGCGGACCGCCTCATGGATGGCGGCGATGGCCGCCGGGGTCCCCAGGTCGTCGTTGAGCGCGTCGACGAAGTCGGCGGCCAGGACGCCCTCGTCGGGCAGACCGCCCAACACCTCGGTGGCCCGCTCGAGGAAGTTCTCGATCCTGCGGAAGGCGGTCGCCGCCTCGTCGAGCGCCTCGAACGAGAACTCGACGTGCGAGCGGTAGTGCGCGGCCACCAGGTAGTAGCGCAGCTCGATCCCCCGCACCCGTTCCAGCACATGCGGGATGAGCAGGGAGTTGCCCAGTGACTTGCTCATCTTCTCGCCCGCCGTGGTGATCCAGGCGTTGTGCATCCAATACGACGCGAACGGCCGACCCGCGGCGCGCGACTGCGCCTGCTCGTTCTCGTGATGGGGGAAGCGCAGATCCACACCGCCGCCGTGGATATCGAACGCGGGTCCGAGGTACTTGCCCGCCATCGCCGAGCACTCGATGTGCCAGCCGGGGCGACCGCGACCCCACGGCGAGGGCCAGGTGGCGGTGGTCGGCTCCTCGGCCTTCGCGCCCTTCCAGAGCGCGAAGTCACGGGGGTCGCGCTTGCCACGCGGGTCGGCGTCGGCCGCCGCCTCCATCTCGTCGACGTTCTGGCGGGTCAGCTCCCCGTACTGGGGCCACGAGCGCACGTCGAAGTAGACGTCGCCTGATCCGTCCGCGGCGGCATAGGCATGGCCCGCGGCGATGAGCTCCTCGATGAGCTCGATCTGCTCCGGCACATGGCCGGTGGCGCTGGGCTCGTAGGTGGGCGGCAGGACGTTCAAGGCCACGTAGGCATCGTCGAGCGCGCGCTTCATGATCGACGCGTGCTCGTACCAGGGCCGACCCGCCTCCGCGGACTTGGCGAGGATCTTGTCGTCGATGTCCGTGACGTTCCGGATGAAGCCGACCCGATAGCCCGATTCCGTCAGCCAGCGCCGCAGGACGTCGAAGTTCACCGCTGAGCGCACGTGGCCCACGTGGGGCTCGGATTGCACGGTCAAGCCGCATACGTACACGCCGGCAACTCCCGGAGTGAGCGGAACGAAGTCCCGCACGCCTTGGGTCGCTGAGTCGTAGAGCCGGAGAGTCACCGGGTAAGCCTAGGGACTAATCGGTACCTAGGCGACCGAGAACGAGATCGAGTCCCAGCCGGTCGCGCCATCGGGCAGAACGTCACGCACCACGGGGGTCTGGGTGGAGCCGGACTTGTCGGTCGCTCGGACCGCCACCTGGTGCCGGCCCGATGCGAGCGGAACCCGCAGCCCCCATTGCACCCAGGTGTCGGTGTCGGGCACGCCGCCGAGCTCGGCCTTGCGCCAGGGACCGCCGTCGATCTGGACCTCGACCCGCTCGATCCCGGTGTGCTGCGACCAGGCGATGCCACCGATCCCCACGGTTCCAGCGGGAACGGTCGCGCCATCAGAGGGGACGTCGATGCGCGACTCGGTCTTCACCGGACCCTCGGCCGACCAGCCACGCTGGGTCCAGTACGCGGAGAATCGATCGAACCGGGTGACCTCCATGTCGACCACCCACTTGGTCGCCGACACGTACCCGTAGAGACCGGGCACGACGGTCCGGACCGGGAAGCCGTGCTCGAGCGGGAGGGGTTCGCCGTTCATCGCCACCGCCAGGATCGCGAGCCGATCGTCGGTGAGGGCACCGATCGGCGTTCCGCACGTCCAGTCGTCGTAGGACGTCTGCAGCACGGCGTCGGCGTCCGGATGGACGCCGGCCTCCTTGAGCAGATCCCTGACCGGGACGCCGGAGAAGTACGCGTTGCTGATCAGGTTCCCGCCGACCGGGTTGGAGACGCAGCACAGGGTCACCCAGCCCTCCGACATCTTGCGGGCGATGAGCTGGTCGTAGGTGATCTCGATCTCCCGATCGACCATCCCGTGGATGCGCAGCTTCCACGAGGAGGGGTCGATCGCCGGGATCGTCAGCGCGGTGTCGATCCGGTAGAAGTCGTCGGCGCTGGTGCGCCACGGCACGATCCCGGCAACACCGAGTGTCGCGTCCGCCGGCTCCACCCCGGCCGTGACCCGCAACCGCAGATTGCTGCGTGCCTTCTCGACCGCACGAGTCCCAGCACTGATGGCGCGACCCGCCCAGAGCACGAGCCCGGACGCGACCACGACGCCACCGGCGATAGCGAGGAAGTCACGCCTCCCGTCGGCGTCCGGCCGCGCTCGCGCTACCAGGGTTCGTAGGACCACGATCCATACCGGGATCCCCAGCAGGGCGGCCAGCACCGTCGAGGTGCCCAGGTGCGGCTGATTCAGGATCGCGCCGACCCCGATGGCTCCGACCACGAGGATGCCGACCTCGCTCAGGTGGGGGCGCGTCCGCGCGAGGACTCCGAAGCCGATCGCCAGGCCCAGCACCACGACCGTGGTCAAGGTGATGAGCAGCGGCTTGTCCGCATGCTTGACGAGGTGCACCAGCTTGACCGCGAGCGGTCCAGGGGTGTGGTCGCGCACGAACTCGGCGACCGCCACCACCACGGTGGTCGTGTTGAGCGTCCAGGCGGCGCCCAGCGAGGTCGCCAAGCCCGCTCCGCCCGCCAGAAGACCTGCTGCCGCGTCCCACCGTCGCTCATGCACGTGCTCATCGTGCTCCGGCGGACCGTCGTTTTCGAGGCCGACGCCCCCGGATCGACAAGCCGACAGCAATTTGTAAGGAATGATCGGGGTGTGGACCTGCGGATCGGACAAGGGATCGACGTGCACCGGCTGGTGCCGGGCGTGCCGCTTGCAGTGGCGGGGTTGAGCTGGCCGGACTCCCCGGTGGGTCTCGCGGGGCATTCCGACGGCGATGTCGTCCTCCACGCGATCTGCGACGCGCTGCTGTCGGCCGCGGGTTTGGGCGACCTCGGCAGCAACTTCGGCACCGCCGAGCCGCAGTGGGCCGGTGCCGCCAGTCACGACCTCCTCACGGAGACCTTGCGCCGGGTGCGCGACGCCGGCTGGGAGGTCGGCAACGTGGCGGTGCAACTGATCGGCAACACCCCCCGGATCGGGTCACGGCGAGCCGAGGCGGAGGATGAGATCGCGCGGCGCCATCACATCGCCGTCTCGCTGTCGGCGACGACGACGGACGGCTTGGGGCTCACGGGCCGCGGCGAGGGCCTGGCGGCGATTGCGACCGCCCTGGTCACACGGAGAGAGGATGATCGATGAACGCACTTCCCGAGGTCTTCACCACGTCGACGGGCGTCGACCTGGCTGTCGCCCGCTACGGGCGTCCGGATGCGGCCCTGACGATCGTGCTCGCGCATTGCTGGACCGCGGACCGTCGCGACTGGGACAACCAGGTCCGTGATCTGCTCGCCGAGTTCGGCCTCGACGTCCAGATCCTCACCTGGGACCACCGCGGCCACGGCGAGTCGACCAAGGTCCCCAAGGCGGACTGCACCGTGGTCAACCTCGCGCATGACATGGGCGAGCTGATCGATGCGACGGCGCCCACCGGCAAGCTCCTCCTCGCCGGCCACTCGGTCGGCGGCATGACGATGTGCGCGCTCGCCGAGGAGCGTCCCGACCTGATCGAGCGCACCATCGGGGCGGCATTCGTCGCGACCTCATCGGGCGACATGCACACGGTCACCCTCGGTCTGCCCGAGATGGGCCCCATCGTTCGTGCCCAGATCCCGCGGATCCTCGCGCTGCGCTCGCGGACCCTGTCGCGGCGGGCTCGGCGCCGGGCGCCGATCTTTGAGCGCGTCATCGTCCGCAACTACGCCCTCGGCCACCCGATGCACCTCGCCGATGCTGCTTACGTCGTCGAGGGCCTGATCAACTCACCCGCCGAGACGGTGGTCGGCTTCTACGAGGACATCATGCACAACCACCAGCGCGTGGATGCCCTCAAGTCGTTCGATGGCATCCCGACCAGGGTGCTCGTCGGCACCCGGGACGTCCTGACGCCGGTCGCGCACGCACGCCGCATCGCCGAGGCGATCTCCACCGCCGAGCTGCTGGTAGCGCCGGACGCCGGGCACATGCTCCCCCAGGAGCGCGCCGAGCTGGTGTCGGCCACGCTCATCAAGCTGGCGCGGCCCCACGTGTCGTGAGCGGTGAGGCGGGCGCGGCCATCGTCGTCCTCGCGGGCGGCGTGGGCGCGCGGCTGGGCGCCGGAGTCAACAAGACGCTGTTGTCCATCGGCGGCACCCCGGTGATCGCGCACTCCGTCCGAGGCGCTCTGGATGCCCGGCCGGCGAGGGTGGTCGTCGTCGTCCGTCCCGACGATCGCGATCTGCTGTCACGCGCGATCCAGCCCGTCCTCGGCAAGGACGAGGTCTGGATCGTGGACGGCGGCGCTGAGCGCCACGACTCGGAGTGGAACGCCCTGACCGCGCTGGCGCCGCTGATCGCGTCCGGGGAGATCGATGTGGTGGCGATCCACGATGCGGCCCGCCCGCTGGCACCGGTTGAACTCTACGGCCGCGTGATCGAGGCGGCCCGCCACCATGGCGGCGCGATTCCGACGGTCGCCGTCGACCACATGATCGGCACGGACCACCCCAGGCTCGTCGCCGTCCAGACCCCTCAGGCATTCCAGGCCGCGGACCTGCTCGATGCCTATCGCCGGGCGGATGAGGCGGGCTTCAAGGGCACCGACACCGCGGCGTGCGTAGAGCGCTTCACCGAGCTCACCATCGTGGGGGTGCCGAGCTCGACAGCGAACCTGAAGGTCACCTATCCGGAGGATCTAGCGGTGGCCGAGCAGCTCCTCTTCGGGGCGTGACGGTCGGCCGAGAGCTTCCAACACCGGGAGGTCCTCGGCGGCTCGGATCCGTCGGGACAGCGCGGGCGCCTTGAGTTCCCGCACCCCGAAGTGTGCCAGAGCCTCCACGAGCTCGGCGAAATCCCCGGTCGGCAGCTCACTGATCGCCGCGACCACACGCGCAGGCAGCACGATCGGCGAGGTCACCTCGCGCAACGTCGTCCGGTCGACCGTCTCCCCCAGACGTTCGCCCTCGTCGACCTTCACGGTGTCCGTCACCGCCCGAACCCCGACCACGACCTGGCCCGCCTCGAGGCAGACCTCGACCGCCTCGGCGAGGAACGACGACGGCGTCAGCGGACAGAGCGGATCGTGGATGAGGAGCGGCAGATCGGTGTCGACGATGGCAGGCCACTCGGTGCGCGGATCGAGGACCGTGATGCCGGCCCCCTCCACCGCGAACGTCGCCGCCGCGATCAGCGGCTCCCCGTAGATCAGCGTGAACGGCAACGACCCCCGCCCCTCGTCGGGTACGAAGCCCAGAGCGATCGGATCATCCAACAACGTTGATTCCTCGCTTCGGTTTCGTGACGCGCTACGCGCTCCTCAACCTACGACGGTAGCCACCACGGGTTCGTCCCGGTTTCGTGACGCGCTACGCGCTCCTCAACCTCCGGCCGGTA
>JBQCJL010000155.1:0-4979 GCA_051952795.1 Marmoricola sp. | reverse complement strand
CCTACCTTCTGGTCTACGGCGAACTGCCCACCAAGGAGCAGTACGAGCAGTGGGTCCACGAGATCACGTTCCACACCTATGTGCACGAGAACGTGAAGGGCTTCATGCAGGGCTTCCGCTACGACGCTCACCCGATGGGCATGCTGATGGCCTCCGTCGGCGCGCTGTCGACCTTCTACCCCGAGTCGATCAACATCGGCGATGCCCAGAACCGGCACATCCAGATCGTGCGGATGATCGCGAAGATGCCCACGCTGGGCGCCTGGGCCTTCCGGCACGCCCAGGGCAAGCCCTATATCTACCCCGACAACGAGCTGTCCTACACCGAGAACTTCCTCTCGATGCTCTTCAAGATGAGCGAGACCCGGTACGAGGCCGATCCGCGACTGGCGAAGGCGCTGGACACTCTCTTCATCCTGCACGCCGACCACGAGCAGAACTGCTCGACCAATGCGGTGCGGTCGGTCGGCTCCTCGCAGGTTGACCCCTACTCGTCGGTCGCAGCCGGCATCGGCGCGCTCTACGGTCCGCTCCACGGTGGGGCGAACGAGGCGGTGCTGCGGATGCTGCGTCGCATCGGATCCCAGGAGGAGATCCCCGCGTTCATCGAGGGCGTGAAGAACGGCAACGAGCGCCTCATGGGCTTCGGCCACCGCGTCTACAAGAACTACGACCCGCGCGCCAAGATCATCAAGAAGGCCTGCGAGGACGTCTTCGAGGTCACCGGCGTCAACCCGCTGCTGAAGATCGCCCAGGAGCTGGAGAAGATCGCGCTGGAGGACGAGTACTTCGTCAAGCGCAAGCTCTACCCCAACGTGGACTTCTACTCGGGCCTGATCTACGAGGCCCTGCAGTTCCCGCCGGAGATGTTCACCGTGCTCTTCGCGATCGGTCGCACGCCCGGCTGGCTCTCGCAGTGGCTCGAGCTCACCACCGACAAGGACCAGAAGATCGCCCGCCCCAAGCAGATCTACACCGGCGACCGAGGTCTGACGTTCACCTCGCGCGAGGAGCGCTGGCAGTAACCATGGACGCGCCTCCGCCTGGAGGCGCACCGGGTTAGCGGCCGCCGGCAGCGGCCACTTCGATTTCGATCACCGAGGCGGAGTGCCGCTCGGCCTCGAATGCCGCATACCCGCCACGCACGCCGAACAGGTGCTTGGACCAGACCAGGTAGACGACCGCGGCCACGTTGACGATGAGCAGGATCAGCTTGAACCAGGTCATCTTGTCGACCAGCTCGTAGACCTCGAGCGGAACGAAGGCCGACGTACCCACGACGGCCACGTATTCGCCCCAGCGCTTGAGCAGCCATAGGCCGATCCCCTCGGCGTACTGCAGGGCGGCGTACGCGGCCACGCCCAGGACGACCAGCTCCAATGTGCTGTGCGGCTGGGCGAGGGCCTTCTCCGCCAGCCGCACCGGCCCCGCATCCTGCAGGTCGATGTGCAACCGGTCGGCGAGGGGCTTGAGCAGCGGGAGGTAGGTCTGGAAGGTCTTGCTGACCGCATCGCGCGCGTTGTCGAACCGATGGATGCCGTAGGCCAGCGCGGTGAGGAGCACGGCGCGCACCAGCCTCTCGAGCGCGAGCGCCCGCAGGATGAAGGCATCCTTGAGGGCAGGTCCGCGCAACACCAGCGGCGCGTCCTCCGCGGGGCCGGATCCGAGCGGTGGCCCGACGACGAAGGTCTCGCACCGCAGGCACTTCCAGGCCTCGCCGGAGGCCGTCTCGGTGTGCAGGCGAGCGCGCAGCTCGGGCTCGTCGGGCGCATAGGTGACATGCCCATGCCGGCCACAGGACCTCAAGTTCCAGTCGAACTTCCGCGGAGTGCGAGCGCGCATCCGCCCACCTTAGGGGCTAGTGCGAGCCCACCAGGTTGAGTCCGACCACTCCGACCGCGATCAGGCTCAGCGACACGACCTTCGTCGGGCTCATGTGCTCGCCGAGGAAGGCCCAGCCGATCACGGCCACGGCCGCCGTGCCGACGCCGGCCCAGACGGCATAGGCGACGGAGACCGGGATGTGCTTGACGATGATCGCGAGCAGCCAGATCGAGAAGGCGTACAGGGACATCACCAGGATCGTCCAGCCCGGGCTGGAGAACGACTGCGTGCGCGGCAGCATCGCGGTACTGGTCACCTCCGCCGCGATCGCCACCGCCAACAACACTGCTGCGCCCAGCATCGACGCCACCTCGTTCCGTTTCTGTAGCGATTGCTACATACCTAGCGTAGCAGATGCTACATTCGGGGGCGTGACGGAGCAGAGGCGCGAGGCGCTGGTGGCGGCGGCGACGGACTACGCCCTGTCCGCAGGGCTGATCGGCCTCTCGCTGCGCCCGGTCGCGGCCGCCGTCGGAACCAGCGATCGCATGCTCATCTACCACTTCGGCAGCCGGGACGCTCTGGTCTCGGCCATCACCACCGAGTCCTGCAGCCGAGCGGTGGCCGCGATCGACGCGCTGCCGCCTGCCCCGACGGTGCGCGCCGGGGTCCGAGCCCTCTGGGCGGCGTACCAGCGGCCGGAGCTCTCGCCGCTGATGAAGCTCTACTGCCAAGCAGCGGCCACCGGGCTCATCGGGCGTGAGCCCTATCGCAGCGATGTGCGCGCCAGCAACGAGACGTGGTCGGCGGCCCTGGGGCGCTACCTCATCCGGTGCGGCGCCGACCCGCAACGCGCGCCGCGCGTGGTTCGACTCATCGACTCGGCGCTCTACGGGTTCTTCCTCGATCTGGTCACGGATCGCCCGGAGGAGCTCCAACGCGGCGTCGACGACCTCGCCGACGCCGCCCAGGCCGTCGCGACTAGGCCGGCCTAGCCGCCGATTCGAGCACCCGGAAGCCCTTGGCGCTGGCCAGCCGCGTGGTCGGATAGCCCACCTCATCGAGCCAGCGCGCCAGCGAATCGGCGCCCAGGTTCTTGCCGACCACCATGGTCGCGGTGCCGGCCGGAGTCAGCCGCGGCAGCCACCTCAGCAGCAGCTCGTGGAGCTGGTCCTTGCCGATCCGGATCGGGGGGTTGGACCAGATCGCATCGAACCGGGCATCGGGGTCGACCTCATCGGGGGTGACCGCCCGGAAGCGGTCGGCCACGCCGAGCGCCTCGGCATTCTCGTTGGCGAGCAGCAGCGCGCGCTCGTTGACGTCGATCGCGGTCACCGTCGCTTCGGGCACCGCCACCGCGATGGCCAGGCCGATCACCCCGTAGCCGCAGCCGAGGTCGAGCACCTGACGTGCATCGGTGGGCGGGGGCACCTCGCGCAGGAGCACCCCCGTGCCGACGTCCAAGCGGCCCCGAGCGAAGACTCCGGATCCGGTGGTGAGCTCGAGCCAGTGTCCCCACACGTCGGCTCGCACGGGCACCCGCTGGAACGGGACCTGGGGGTCGGCGGTGAAGTAGTGCTCGTCCTCGTTGCCCTCGACCGGTGATGTCACTCGATCAGCCTCCCACGACGTCGTCACGTCGCGCGCGGGTCCGCTCGGCCTGCTCCGCGAACGCGGAGGCATCCGGATAGCCGACCTCCTCCAGCGTGAGGCCGTGCGCCGGAACCAGGGCCGCCACCGGATGGCGCGCCTTGCCCTGCAGAACCTCACCCGCCCAGCTCGGCGACCGCCGGCCCTCCCCGATCACGACCATGCATCCGACGAGGGCGCGCACCATGTGATGGCAGAATGCGTCGGCCTTGACGGTGGCCACCGCGATGCCGTCCACCCGGCTCCAGGACAGAACCTGCAACGTCCGGATCGTGGTGGCCCCCTCGCGCTGCTTGCAGAAGCTGGCGAAGTCGTTGAGACCCAGCACGAGCTCCGCCGCCCGATTCATCGCGGCGAGGTCGAGCTCGCGAGGGTGGTGCAGCACGTGACGGCGGGTCAGCGGATCGTGGTCCTCGACACGATCCGCAATCCGGTAGGCGTAGCGGCGCCAGATCGCCGAGAAACGAGCATCGAACGACGGCTCGACCGCACGGATCGAGCGCAGCCGGATGTCAGCCGGGAGCAGGCCGTTCAAGCGACGCAGCAGCGTATCGACAGCCGCCTCGTCCGGGCCGCCTCGCAGCGGCGGAAGGTCGTCCAGATCCAGATGAACGACCTGGCCGCGGGCATGCACGCCCGTGTCGGTGCGGCCGGCGCAGACAACCCGAGCCTCTGGCACCCGGAGGACGGTCACGAGGGCGGATTCGAGGGTGCCCTGCACCGTGCGCAACCGCGGCTGCGTCGCCCATCCGTGGAACTCGGTCCCGTCATACGACAGGTCGATCCGCAAGCGCACAGGTCGAGGTTAGCGAGCGTCCGGGCAGCGTGCTCCCGTCGACCTTGCACCTCTTGACGCCGACCTTGCACTTATTGACGTCGACCTTGCACTTATCTCAGTCGAAATAGCTGCAAGGTCGGCGTCAGAACGCGCAAGGTCGACGTCAGAACGCGCAAGGTCGACGTCAGGACGCGCAAGGTCGAGGCGGGTAAAGCAGATCGGCCCGTGCCCCTCAGGGCACGGGCCGATCCAGAGGATCTACGAAGGAGGCTCAGGCCTCCTCGGCAGCCGCCTCGGTCTCCTCGACCTCGGCCAGCGTGGACTCCGCGGATGCGGTCTCCTCGACGACCTCGTCGGCGACCTCAGCCTCGGCCACGGTCTCCTCGACCTCGACCGGAGCCTCGGCCACCGGAGCGGCCTTGGTCTTCGGGTGGGCGACGTAGGGCTCGGTCACCAGCTCGATGACGGCCATCGGCGCGTTGTCACCCTTGCGGGGGCCGACCTTGGTGATCCGCGTGTAGCCGCCGGGACGCTCCGCGAACTGCGGTGCGATCTCGGTGAAGAGCGTGTGCACGACGGACTTGTCGCGGATGGTCTTGAGGACCTCGCGGCGGTTGTGCAGGTCACCCTTCTTGGCCTTGGTGATCAGCTTCTCCGCGAACGGACGCAGAGCGCGAGCCTTGGCCTCGGTGGTGGTGATGCGGCCGTACTGGAACAGCTCACGGGC
>JBQCJL010000154.1:0-6596 GCA_051952795.1 Marmoricola sp. | reverse complement strand
GCCGAAGTGGCGGAACAGGCAGACGCGCCAGATTTAGGTTCTGGTGCCTTCGGGCGTGGGGGTTCAAGTCCCCCCTTCGGCACTCAGAACAGATCGCTCAAGCGGGCGACGACCTCACGCAGCGCCTTGCCCCGATGCGAGATCGCATCCTTCTCCGCCTTGCTCAGCTCAGCGGACGTCCGACCGTCGCCGGTCGCATCGGGAACGAACAGGACGTCGTAGCCGAACCCGTCGACACCGCGGAGCTCGCGGATCACGCGTCCGTGCATCTCCCCCGAGACCACGAACTCGCCACCGCTGTGCACGACGGCCACCGCACACACGAAGTGAGCCGCGCGACGCTCGTCGGGGACGTCCTCGAGCTGGTCGAGAAGCAGCTGGTTGTTACGCTCGTCCGACTTGGGCCGGCCCGACCACCGCGCGGAGAGCACGCCCGGCATGCCGTTCAGCGCGTCCACACACAGGCCGGAGTCATCGGCCAGGGTGACCAGTCCGGTGGCCGCATAGCCCGCCCGCGCCTTGAGCAGGGCGTTGCCGGCGAAGGTCGCCTCGTCCTCGACCGGCTCGGGATAGGTCGCCACGTCGTCGAGCCCGGCCACGGCGACCCCCGGCGCCGCCTCGGCCAGGATCCGCTCCAGCTCGGCGAGCTTCTTGGCGTTACGTGACGCGAGGAAGACCTCAGCCACCGAGTGCTGCCTGCTGCAGCTGTGTCAGCTCGGCGCAGCCCTTCTCGGCCAGGGCGAGCAGGGCGTCGAGCTCGGCGCGACGGAACGGCGCACCCTCCGCGGTGCCCTGCACCTCCACGAACGTTCCCGCACCCGTCATCACGACGTTCATATCGGTCTCGGCGCGCACGTCCTCCACGTACGGCAGGTCGAGGCGCGGCTCCCCGTCGATGATGCCGACGGACACCGCGGCCACTGAAGCGATCAGCGGCTCACCGGCGAGCGCGCCCTCGCCCCGCAGATGCGCGACGGCATCGGCCAGGGCCACATAGGCGCCTGTGATGGCTGCGGTCCGAGTGCCGCCATCGGCCTGCAGCACGTCGCAGTCGATCACGATGGTGTTCTCGCCCAGTGCCGCATAGTCGACGCACGCGCGCAGCGAGCGGCCGATCAGCCGGGAGATCTCGTGAGTACGGCCGCCGATGCGTCCCTTGACGGACTCGCGGTCGGACCGGGTATGCGTGGCCGAGGGCAGCATCGCGTACTCAGCGGTGACCCAGCCCAGCCCCGAGCCCTTGCGCCAGCGCGGAACCCCGACCGACGCCGACGCCGCGCACAGCACCCGGGTGCCCCCGAACTCCACCAGGACCGAGCCGGCGGGATGACTCTGCCAGCCTCGCGTGAAGGTGATCGGACGGAGCTGGTCAGCGGCACGGCCATCGGGTCGCGAGGAACTTGTCATGAGTCGGACCCTACGGCCTGCGTCGCCGATGCGACGTTCCTGCCTCCCCCCGTCGAGACAGGAACGTGCCGTCAACCGCGGCCACCCCCGACCACATCGACCACCGAAGATTCTTCCCGCTCGCCCAGGTGCCGCACATCCGCCTTTGGTATCCGCTCGACCCCTACCAAAGGAGGGGGTCGCGGTCGCCACCTCCCCGGGGAGGGATGCCGCCCTTAGGCTGGCTCGCGTGGACGCCGTAGCGAGCAGGAGGGCGCAGCCTCCGCCGCAGACCCTCGGTGGCGAAGCCTGGCGCTTGGCCACCGGCCTGGCCTTCTCCGCGCTCGTCTTCGTCCCGGTCGCGCACGCCGAGTGGCACGGCCGACCGACGCGACTCTGGATCGACGTGGCGGTCGGGCTGCTCGCCTTCGCGGCGCTGCCGCTGCGACGCCGGGCCCCCTTCGCGGTCGCCATGGTCACCAACGTGGCCGGCGTCGTCTCCGCCGCCGCCTCGGGTCCCGGCCTGCTGGCCATGATCTCGCTGGCCACGTGGCGGCGCCCCATCCAGATCATCACCGCGATGACCGTCGGCATCACCAGTGGCTTCATCTACTTCTCGATCACTCCGGAGGCGTCCACCAGCCCGCATTGGATCAGCGTCACCGAGATGGTCGTGGTGACCGTGGCCGAAGTGCTGGCGGGCCTCTACATCGGGACGCAGCGCGAGTTCAGGAACTCGGTGCAGGAGCAACAGCGCCAGGCCGCGGAGCAGCAGCAACTGCAGATCGAGAAGGCACGATCGCTCGAACGCGAGCAGATCGCTCGGGAGATGCACGACGTCCTCGCCCACCGGATCTCGCTGATCAGCATGCACTCCGGTGCGCTGGCCTATCGGACGGACCTCGACCCCGAGCAGGTGCGGGAGACCTCCGAGCTCATCTCCCTGACCGCGCGCCAGGCCCTCACCGACCTCCGGCAGGTGCTCGGCGTGCTGCGTGCCGACGAGCCGCTCCAACCGCAGCCGACGCTCAGCGCGTTGCCGACGCTCGTCACCGAGGCGCGCGATGCGGGGATGTCGATCCAGTTCACCAGCGCGGTCGGCGACGCCGCCCTCGTTCCCGAGACGCTCGGACGCACGCTGTACCGCATCGCTCAGGAGGCACTGACCAACGCGGCCAAGCACTCCCCTACCGCCCTGGTGGACCTCGGGGTCTCGGGCGGGCGCGGCGAGGGCCTCCTCATGACCATCTCGAACCTGCGCAAGCCATCGGAGACCCCGGCGACCGGTGCCGGGCTCGGCCTCATCGGGATGCGCGAGCGGGTGGCGCTCGCCGGCGGCGAGCTGACGATCCGCAACGATCACCGGCGCTTCACGCTCGAGGCTTGGCTACCGTGGCCGGCATGAGCGAGAGCACCATCCGGGTGCTGCTGGTCGATGACGACCCGATGGCACGCAACGGCCTCGGGCTCATCCTCGGAGGCTCCGCCGATATCGAGGTCGTCGGCCAGGCCGAGGATGGAGCTGCCGCGGTCGCACTGGTGGCGCAGACCCACCCCGACGTCGTGCTCATGGACATCCGCATGCCGGTCCTCGACGGCATCGCCGCCACCCAGCAGATCCTGCACCAGGACGAGGCGCCTCGGATCCTGGTCCTGACGACCTTCGGCACCGACGACCTCGTCGTCCGGGCGCTGGCGGCAGGAGCGAGCGGCTACCTCGTCAAGGACACCGCACCGGACGCCATCGTCGATGCCGTCCGCCGGGTCGCCGCCAACGAGCCGATCCTCTCCCCGACCGCGCTCGCCTCGCTGATCGACCGGGCGACCATGCGCCACCAGCCCGACCGACGTCGCGCCGCTCGCGAGCGACTCGCCCAGCTGACCGAGCGAGAGCTCGAGGTGGCGCACGCGATCGGGCGCGGGCTCTCCAACTCCCATATCGCGGCGGAGATGTCGCTCAGCCTGGCCACCGTCAAAGCCCATGTGGGGCGCGTGATCGCCAAGCTCGAGGCGACCAATCGGGTCCAGGTCGCCATCTGCGTTCACGACGCCCAGCAGGATTAGCTCTCCGCGCCTCCGACGACCCCGACGGCGATCGCCGTCGTCACCGGAACCGCGAGGACCAGGCCGATAGCGGCCGCGAGCGTGCGCACCACGTCCTCGGCGACGGCATCCGTGCTGAGCAGCTGTCCGTACGGTCGGGAGTAGACCGCCGCGAGAAGCAGCAGGACGAGCGCCGTCCCGGTGTAGGCGAAGACGATGGTGTAGATCGTCGACGCGATGTGGTCGCGCCCGATGCGCATGCCGCGGGTGAAGAGCTCGGTGCGGCTGGCGGCAGGCGCCGCCGCGCGCAGCTCCCACACGGCCGACGCCTGCGTAACGGTCACATCGTTGAGCAGTCCGAGCGAGACGAGGATGAGTCCACAGAGCGCCACCCCACGCAGATCGATGTGGATGAGGCTGTTCAAGGCGATCGCGTTGTCGTCGCTGGCCCCGGACAGGCGTGCCAGGTCGGTGGCGAACCATCCCAGGACCGCCACGATCGCCATCCCCACCAACGTTCCCGCCAGCGCGGTACTCGTCCTCAGCGACCATCCGTGCGCGAGGTAGAGCACGACGTACATGATGGCCGCCGAGCCTACGAGCGCGACCGCCATCCCGTTCTGACCGCCCAGCAGCGCGGGCAGCATCATCTTCAGGACGACCACTCCCGCGAGGACCAGACCGACGATCGCAAGCAGCCCTCGTAGCCGCGCGACGACGAGCACCAGCAGGACGAAGAGGCCGACGAGGAGCCACAGCGTGGTCGAGCGGTCGACGTTGTCCCACCAGCTGTAGCTCGCAGCACCATTGCCGTAAGCGGGATTGCGCTGGACCCGGATGTGGTCGCCCTTGGTCAGACCACCGGAGACGACGTAGGCGGGCACTTGGAGCACCTCCGTGCGACCCGCATCAGCGCCGTCGTCGATCCGGACCGCGACCTTGCGACAGCCGCCTCCCGGGCACACGCCTGCGATCGAGGACACCGTGGCCTTCGGGAAGGTGACGCCCGGCGCCGCATACGGCGACGACGGATGCGCCGCCGACTTGGTCGTCAGGAGCACCGCCGCTCCCGCGATGACCGCGATCGCCACGACGATCAGGAAGGCGATCAGCGCGGTGCGCGCGGATCCACGCACCTCGATCGACGGCGGCGGACCGTGGTGGTGCCCGTGAGCGCGGTCGTCCTCGGAGTCCACCACGGACTCGGCCGCATGTTTACCCGGCATCAGATCTCGTACACCGCTCCCACGCGGGCGAGCTCGATCGGGCCGGCGAAGTCGGTGGCGACGGCGTCGTCGAGCACATCCTGCGGGTCGTACCACGGCGGGATGTGGGTGAGCACGAGGCGGCTGGCGTTCGCCTTGCTCGCGATCCGCGCGGCCTCGGCACCGGTCAGATGGAGGTCCGGCGGGTTGTCCCTGCCTTCACGGAACGAGGCCTCGCACAGGAAGAGGTCGGCGTCCTGGGCGGCCTCCGTGACACCGTCGCAGACCCCGGTGTCCCCCGAGTAGGCCAGCGTTCTGCCTCCCGCCGTGATGCGGATGGAGTAGGCGGTCACGGGGTGCGCCACGTGGTGCGCGCGGATGGTGAAGGGACCGAAGTGCAGGTCGTCGGCGACGTGGGTGCGGAAGTCGAACTCCTCGTTCATGCCCGGGTCCTCATCCAGGTCGTACGCCTTGGCCATGCGCACCGCCGTTCCGGCGGGACCCCAGACCGGGATCTGCGGCTGCGTTCCGGTCGGGTGGTACTTGCGCAGCACGTAGTAACCACAGAGGTCGAGGCAGTGGTCGGCATGCAGGTGCGAGAGCACGACGCCGTCGATCAGCACGGGGTCGACATAGCGGTGCAGGACGCCCAAGGCTCCGCTGCCCAGGTCGAGGAGGAGCCGCCAGGTGCGCCCCTCGTGCTCCTCCTCCAGGAGGTAGCTCGATGCCGGCGCCTCTGGCCCGGGGTAGGAGCCGGACCAGCCGATCACCGTGAGACGCATGCGACTCAGGTTAGTTGTAACGTGCCCGAAATAGCACGAGCGGGTTCAAACGGCTCGCCGATTGCGCCACAGCCACCAGACCACGACGAACGGAAGCAGCAGCGGCACGTACCCGTAGCCGCTGCCGAAGTCGGTCCACACCGTCTGCTTGTCCAACGGGACGGAACCCGAATTGGTGGCACCGATGATCAGGACCGCGAAGAACTCGACGGTGACCACCACCACAGCGGTCGCCTTGCGGCTGGTGCCGAGCGCCCAGGTCGCCAGGATGTAGACCACGGCAGCGAAGGCGGAGAGTGTGTACTGCAGCGGCGCCTTGTCGAACTTGGTGGCGATCTGCACGCTCGCTCGTCCGGTCGCGCTCAGCGCGAGGACGGCGTAGACGAAGACCAGGATCCGCCCGAAGTTGCGGTTCAGGACACCCATGCGGCGTTCAGCCATGGGCCGTCCAGACCTGGTGCAGACGCAGGAAGAGGAAGGGGACCACCAACAGCCCGACCAGCAGCACCCCGAGACCGGCGCGGCTCCGCTCGGTCTGCGACCAGATCCAGGCGGCCGGCAGGATCAGGAGCGAGCCGACCAGGTAGCCGACCCAGGTCGCCTTGGACATCGCCGCCGGAGCCGAGCCGAGCTTCACCAGCCCGACCACGAGCTGCACCACGAGCCCGACCTCGATGTTCGCGAGCAGGGCGTCGACCACATTGCTGGCCGGTACGTTGCGGATCATCTGAACAACCACCACCACGAACGTCAGTGCGCAGAGGGCTCCGACGATCGCCCAGGTCAGGCCCACAGCTGACCTTCCAGCCGCTCCTCGGCCTCGTCGATCGTGCCCTCGTAGGCACCCGTGGACAGGTACTTCCAGCCGCCGTCGGCGACCACGAACGCGATGTCGGCAGTCTCGCCCTCGCGGAGGCACTTGGCGGCCTGGGCGAGTGCGGCGTGAAGGATCGCTCCGGTGGAGATGCCCGCGAAGATGCCCTCGAACTCGAGCAGCTCCCGGACGCGCCGAACCGCGTCCCGCGGGCCCACGGAGAAGCGTGCATCGATCAGTGTCTCGTCGTAGAGCTCCGGCACGAAGCCCTCGTCGAGGTTGCGCAGGCCGTAGACGAGCTCGCCGTAGCGCGGCTCGGCCGCGACGATCCGGACATCCGGCTTGTGGTCGCGGAAGAAGCGACCG
>JBQCJL010000153.1:0-8867 GCA_051952795.1 Marmoricola sp. | reverse complement strand
GACCCGCGGTTCGTGCTCGTCTGGGTCAGGGCATACGAGGGACTCAGCGCCGCCGTCGGAGACGAGGGCGAGGGCCTCAAGCGCTTCGCCGTGCGCCAGGTCCAGGCCATCTCGGCCCACGAGCTGGTCGAGCGGCGAGCCGCCGCCGTCGCCGCCGTGCGCGAGGTCGCTCCCCTCGAGTTCGTCAATGGCGGCGGCACCGGCAGCATCGAGTCGACCGCGGCCGAGGACGCCGTGACAGAGGTCGCCGCTGGTTCGGGCCTGTTCGCCCCGCACATCTTCGACCACTACACCCGGTTCACGCTGGAGCCGGCGGCCTTCTTCGCACTCTCGGTCGTGCGGCGCCCCTCCCCCAAGTTCGCCACCGTGCTCGGTGGCGGCTGGGTCGCATCGGGGGCGATCGGTCCGGACCGACTGCCGCAACCGGTCTGGCCGCCTCACCTGTCGCTGACGACGACCGAGGGCGCCGGCGAAGTGCAGACGCCCTTGTCAGGACGCGGCGTCAAGGACCTGAGGATCGGCGACCGCGTGTGGTTCCGTCACGCCAAGGCCGGCGAGCTCTGCGAACACGTGGACCGGTTGCACCTCGTGAGCGGCAAGGCGGTCTCGGTGAGCGCGCCGACCTATCGGGGCGAGGGCAAGACCTTCCTCTAGCCCTCGAAGAAGCGCCGGGGCACGTCGACGAACATCGTGTCGATCTGCTGCTGGGTCACGCCGTGGTCGAGCAAGTACGGCAGCACGTCGTCGACGATGTGCGTGTAGTGCCACTGCGGGAGGAAGGCCATCACGTTGGGGTCGATCCAGTCGATGTAGCAGGACGCATCCTGGCTGAGCACCATCTGGTCGGAATATCCCCGACGGACCATCTCGACGAGGGTGTCCGCGCGCGCCTCGAAGGTGGTGTCGAGGTTGACGCCGAAGCGATCCATGCCGAGCACGAAGCCGAGATCGGCCAGGGCCTGGAGGTGATCGCAATCGGTGGTGTCGCCGCTGTGCCCGAGAACGATGCGCGAGGGGTCGACACCTTCCTCGTCGCACATCACCCGCTTGACGAGCAGTCCGGTCTGAGAGCCGGGATGGGTGTGCACGGTGATCGGCGTGCCGGTGGCGAGATGCGCCTTGGAGACCGCGCGCATCACGCGTTCGACCCCCGGGGTCAGGCCCGGCGCGTCGATCGCGCACTTCAGCATGCCTGCCTTCGCCCCCGTATCGGCGATGCCCTCGTTGATGTCCTTCACGAACAGGTCGACCATCGGGTCGGGGATCTCCATGCCGAGCGCCTCATTGAGGGCGGGGCCGCGGTAGTGGAAGAAGAAGGGCGCGTCCTCGTAGGTGTAGACACCGGTCGCCACCACGATGTTGACCCGGACCTGGTCCGCGATCTGCTGGATGCGCGGGATGTACCGACCCAGGCCGATGACGGTCGGGTCGACGATCGTGCGCACACCCGACTCGTAGACCGCCTCGAGCTTCTCGACGGCGCCCCGGACGCGCGTTTCCTCGTCGCCCCACTCCTCGGGGAAGTTCTGCTGCACATCGGGAGTCAGCACGAAGACGTGCTCGTGCATGAGGGTGGTCCCCAGGTCGGTGGAGTCGACGGGTCCTCGGACGGTCTGGATCGTGCTCACGGGCCTGCTCACTCCTTGGTCGGGTCGGTTCCTACCTGCACCAGCAACTTGCCAACATTGCGACCGGTCAACAAGCCCCGGAAGGCCTCGGTCGCGTGCTCCAGTCCCTCGACGACGTCCTCGCGGTAGCGCACCGAGCCGTCGGCGACCCAGGCGCTCATGTCCCGCAGGAAGTCGGCCTGATGACTGGGGATGAACTCGTCCTGGATGAAGCCGCGGACGGTCAGGCTCATCGTGAGGATGCGACGCAGGTAGGCGGGCTGCTGGTCGGGTCCCGTCGGTGCCTCGGTGGCGTTGTAGTCCGCGACCAGGCCGCAGACCGGCACACGGGCATACCGGTTGAGGCGCTTGGTGACCGCGGCGCCCACCATCCCACCGACGTTCTCGAAGTAGACGTCGACGCCGTCGGGCGTCGCCGCCGTCAGCTCCTCGGCGAAGGTCGGCGAGCGATGATCGATCGCGGCATCGAACCCGAACTCCTCGGTGAGGATGCGGCACTTCTCGGCGCCACCCGCGATGCCGACGGCACGAGCGCCCTTGACCTTGGCGATCTGACCGACGGCGGATCCGACCGGACCGGCGGCAGCCGCGACGGCGACCGTCTCACCGGGCTTCGGCTGACCGATCGCGAGCAGGCCGCCATAGGCGGTGAAGCCCGGCATGCCGAGCACCCCGAGAGCGGTGGAGATCGGTGCGGCCGCTGGATCGAGCGACCGCATCGCGCGGGCATCGACCACCGCATAGGTCTGCCAGCCCGTGAAGGCGAGCACGAGGTCCCCGGCGCGGCGATGCTCCGACCGCGACTCGACGACCTCGCAGACGGTCGCTCCGAGCATGACCTGGTCGAGCGGCTGCGGTTCCGCATAGGACTTGGCATCGCTCATGCGGCCCCGCATGTAGGGGTCGAGGGACAGGTAGATGGTCCGGAGGAGGACCTGTCCCTCCTCGAGCCCCGGCAGTTCGACGACGGCGGTCGCGAAGTCGTCGTCCTGTGGCTCTCCGAACGGGCGCTTGATCAGACGGATCTGCTTCGAGTCCATGACAACCCCATCTTCGACTTGGTCACGAGAACTGCAAGGTCGACGGCAATACGTGCAAGGTCGACGTCAATACGTGCAAGGTCGGCGGGTCAGGCGCCGCGGGCGGCGGCCTGGCGCTTGAGCTCCTGGCGTGCCAGGGAGTTCTTGTGGACCTCGTCGGGGCCGTCGGCGAAGCGCAGGGTGCGGATCCCGGCGTAGGCGTTGGCGAGCACGAAGTCCTGCGAGATGCCGCCGGCGCCGTGTGCCTGGATGGCGCGGTCGAGGATCTCCTGGACGACCTTGGGGGTCGCGATCTTGATCGCCTGGATCTCGGTGTGGGCACCGCGGTTGCCGACGGTGTCCATCAGCCAGGCGGTCTTCAGGACGAGCAGACGCAACTGCTCGATCTGGATGCGCGACTCCGCGATCCACTCCCGGATGACGCCCTGCTCCGACAGCGGCTTGCCGAAGGCCACCCGGCCCTCGACCCGCTCGCACATCGCTGAGATGGCGCGCTCGGCGACGCCGATCGACCGCATGCAGTGGTGGATGCGGCCAGGGCCCAGACGCAGCTGGGCGATCATGAAGCCGTCGCCCTCGTTCATGATCAGGTTCTCCGCCGGCACGCGCACGTCGGTGAAGCGCAACTCGGCGTGACCGCCGTGCTCGTGGTCGTCGTAGCCGAACACGTGCATGGCGCGGACGATCTCCAGACCCGGAGTATCGCGCTCGACGAGGATCATCGACTGCTGACGATGCCGCTCCGCGTTCGGGTCGGTCTTGCCCATCACGATGAAGATCTTGCAGTTCGGGTTCATCGCACCCGTGATCCACCACTTGCGTCCGTTCAGCACGTACTCGTCGCCGTCGCGGACGATGCTGAGGCCGATGTTGGTGGCGTCGGAGGAGGCCACGTCGGGCTCCGTCATGGCGAACGCGGAGCGGATCTCGCCACTCAGCAGCGGGTCGAGCCACTTCTCCTTCTGGGCATCGGTCCCGGCCATCGCCAGCACCTCCATGTTGCCCGTGTCGGGAGCCGCGCAGTTCAGGGCCGCGGGCGCGATGTGCCCACTGCGGCCGGTGATCTCCGCAAGGGCGGCGTACTGCAGGTTCGTCAGTCCGGCGCCGTGGTCACCGGGCAGGAAGGCGTTCCACAGCCCCAGACGACGCGCTTCCTCACGGATCTCGCCGAGGATCGGAACCGAGTCCCAGGCCCAGCGATCCTCGAGTGCTTCCAACTGCTCGTGGAACGTGTGCTCGTTGGGGTAGATGTGGCTGTCCATGAACGCGAGCAGGCTCGCGCGGAGCTCCTCGGTCTTGGCGTCGAAGCTGAAATCCATCAGTCGGAACTCCTTTTAGAATTCTTTCATTGCCTTGAGGCCCGCCTCGAGCAGCGGGACGATCCCCTCGCCGATGCGATCGAAGCCGGGACCCACGGTCTGGCCCTGGAGATAGCGGAAGTGGATGCCCTCGAGGATCGCGGCCAGCTTGTAGACCGCGAGCCCGATGTAGAAGCCGAACCCACTCAGATCCCGACCGGTGCCGGCCGCATACCGCAGGACGATGTCGGTCTCGCTCAGGAAGCCCGGTGCTAGCGAGACGTCGGTGACGGCGTCTCCACCCAGCGCCTCGCCGAGACGGTGATAGACGAGCATCAGCGCGAGATCCGTCAGCGGATCCCCGAGCGTCGCCATCTCCCAGTCGAGCACCGCCGTCGGCTCGTCGGCGTCGTCGACCAGCACGTTGTCGAGGCGGAAGTCGCCGTGCACGATGCCCGTCGCCGACTCCGCCGGGACGGTCGCACGGAGCTGCTCGTAGAGCGCATCGGCCAAGGGCAGGTCCCGGTTGTACGAGGCGGCGAGCTGCTTGTTCCAGCGCTCGACCTGGCGCCCGAGGTAGCCCTTCGCCTTGCCGAAGTCACTCAGACCGACGTCGGCCGGGTCCACCAGATGCAGGGCGATCATCGTGTCCACCAAGCGCTCGGAGATGAGGCGCGTGCGGTCCTCGCCGAGCGCGATGAGCTCCTCCTTGCGGCGGTACGGCGTGCCCACACAGCGCTGCATGACGTAGAAGTTCGCGCCCAGCACGTCCGGGTCCGTGCACATCGCGTAGGTGACCGGAACCGGCACGTCGGTGCCCTGCAGCGCCGACATCACGCGGTACTCACGGCCCATGTCGTGGGCCGTCGCGAGCACGTGGCCCAGCGGGGGTCGCCGCACGATCCACTCGCGCTCGCCATCGGTCACGACGTAGGTCAGGTTGGACTTGCCACCGGCGATCAGCTCACCGCTGAGATTCGGCCCGGCCTCGATGCCGACGGTGGGCAGCCATGCGGCGAGCTTGCCGAGATCCAAGCCCTTGAGTTCGCTCATGATCAGGCTCCTGCGACGTAGGCGACGCGACCGACCGTGGTTCCGTCGCCCAAGCGGGCCACGCCCTCGCCGACCTCGGCCAGCGGCAGACGCTCCGAGATCAGCGGTTTGATCAGCCCCTTGTCGGCCATCCGGGTCAGATCGTCGTGACAGGCCTGGACTGCCGGCGGGTCGTAGAGGTTGTACATGCCCCAGTGCAGACCGACGATCGCGTAGTTCTTGATGAGCGCGTGGTTCAGCGCCGCCGATTGGATGTCGCCGCCGGCGAAGCCGATGATCAGGATGTTGCCCTCGAAGGCGATGCACTTGGTCGAGCGAGCGTAGGTATCGCCGCCGACCGGGTCGTAGATGACGTCGGCACCCCGTCCACCGGTCTCGGCCTTCACCACCTCGACGAAGTCCTGCTCGTGACGATCGACCACGACGTCGGCACCCAACGCGCGGGCCACCTCGGCCTTGGCGGCGCCGCCCACCACGCCGATGACCTTCGCACCGGCGGCCTTGCCGAGCTGGATGGCGGCGCTGCCGACGCCACCGGCGGCGGCATGGACCAGCAGCGTCTGGCCCTCGCGGATCTGGATGCGTCGATGCAACGCGAACCAGCCGGTCTGATAGCCGATGTAGAGCGAGGACGCCTCGGCGTCGTCCAACGAGTCGGGGGCAGGGAAGGTCAGGTTCTGATCCATCACCGCGAGCTCCGCGAAGCCTCCGTACGGCAGCACGGACGCGCCGAGCACACGGTCGCCGACGGCGAAGCGGGTCACGCCCTCGCCCACCGCGAGCACCTCGCCACACAGCTCCACGCCGGGAGTGAACGGCAGGTCCGGCTTCACCTGGTAGAGCCCACGGCACATCAGCACATCGGGGAAGTTCGCCGGCGAGGCGAGGACCCGCACCACCAGCTGACCAGGGCCGGCCGCCGGGTCGGGCACGTCGATCAGCGACATCACGTCGCGCGGTTCGCCGAGCTCGGCGACCTGCCATGCCTTCACTGCTGCACTCCTTCGAGAGCCGGGTCGAGGTACTGCTGCACCTTGTTCATGCCCTTGAGCCACCGTTCCGTCTGCGTGGCCCGGGCTGCGTAGTAGTCGGCGACCTCCGGGTGCGGAAGCACCAGGAACTCGTCGGCGTCGATGGCCGCGAAGGTGGCATCGGCGACCTGCTCCGGACTGAGCACGGCGTCATGACTCAGCAGTTCCTTGAGGGGCCCGGAGTTGTCATACATCCGGGTCTTGACCCCCTGCGGACAGATCGCGTGAACCTGGACGCCCTTATGGCGATAGGTGGCGTAGAGCCACTCGGCGAAGGCGACCGCGCCGTGCTTGCTCACCGAATACGCCGGACTGCCGAGCATGGTCAGCAGGCCTGCCGCGGAGGCGGTGACGACGAAGCGACCGCCGCCGCGCTCGACCCAGTCCGGGACGAGGAGGCGCGCGGTGCGCACATGGGCCATCACGTTCACATTGAGCGCGAGCTCCCAGTCCGCCTCGCTGGCCTGGAGGCCGACGCCGCGCTCGACGCCGGCGTTCGCGAAGAACACGTCGATCTGATCGAGCTCACTGCGGGCCGCCTCCACCAGCGCTGCGACGCCGGCCTCGGAGGCCGCATCGCCGGCGACCGGAACCCCGCCGATCTCCGCGGCGAGGTCCTCGATCGCCTCGAGGGTCAGGTCGTTGACGACGACCCGTGCTACCTGCGCGGCCGCCTTGCGAGCGAGAGCGGCTCCGATGCCGCCGCCCGCGCCGGTGACGACGACGCCCTGACTCCGCCACTCGGCAGGCATCAGACTCCGCCGCCCAGCAGCACGCCTCCATCGACGATCAGGTGCTGGCCGGTCATCCACGAGGCATCGTCGGAGAGCAGGAACGCCGCGACGCTGCCGATGTCCTCCGGGACGCCGAGGCGCTTGAGCGGGTACGGCTTGGCGACCTCCTCCTCCCGGCCCTCGTACAGCGCACTGGCGAACTTGGTCTTCACCACCGCCGGGCAGATGGCGTTCACGCGGATGCTCGGTCCGAGTTCCCAGGCCAGCTCCTCGGTGAGGTGGATGAGGGCGGCCTTGCTCACGCCGTAGTAGGCGATCATCGGCGCCGGCCGGACGCCCGCGACGCTGGCCACATTGACGATCGAGCCGCCGTGCTCACCCATCCACGCCTTGTGCAGCTTCTGGGTCCACGCGAGGGCGGCAAGCACGTTGGTCTCGTGGATCTTGCGGGCCGCGTCCAGGTCCAGCTCCATGAGCGGTCCGAACGCCGGGTTGATGCCGGTGTTGTTGACCATCAGCTCGGCACTGCCGAATCGATCGATCGCCGTGGCGATGACCTCGTCCTGGTGGGCCGGATCGGCCGCATTGCCGGCGACGCCGATGGCGACGTCAGGACCACCGAGCGATGCGGCTGCCTCGTCGAGCGCCTCCTGCTTGCGGGCGGTGATCACCACGCGGCCGCCTTCGGCGACGATCCGCTCGGCGATCGCGAGTCCGATGCCCCGGCTGGCGCCGGTGACGATCGCGGTCCGGCCCTCCAGGCGCCTCATCAGGAAAGACGCTCCAGCACCATGGCCAGGCCCTGGCCGCCACCGACACACATCGACTCGACGCCGAACTGCTTGTCGTGCCACTGCAGCGAGTTGATCAGGGTGGAGGTGATGCGCGCGCCGGTCATGCCGAACGGGTGACCGACGGCGATGGCGCCGCCGTTGACGTTGAGCTTCTCGATCGGGATGTTCAGCGCCTGCGCGGAGCCGAGCGCCTGGACGGCGAACGCCTCGTTGATCTCGAACAGGTCGATGTCGTCGATGCCCATGCCGGCGTTCTTCAGCGCGGCCGGGATGGCCTCCACGGGACCGAGCCCCATGATCTCCGGCGACAGGCCGGTGACCGCGGTCGAGACGATCCGCGCGAGCGGGGTCAGACCGAGCTCCTTGGCGCGGACGTCGGACATGATGACGACCGCGGCGGCACCGTCGTTGAGGGGACACGCGTTGCCCGCGGTGACGGTTCCGTCGGGACGGAAGACCGGCTTGAGGCCGTTGAGCGCCTCGAAGGTCGTACCGGCGCGCGGACCGTCGTCGGCGCTCACCTGGGTGCCGTCGCCGAGCGTCACCGGCGTGATGTCCTTGGCCCAGAAGCCCTCGGCGATCCGCTGCTCGGTGAGGTTCTGCGAACGCAGCGCGAACTCGTCCTGCTCATCCCGCGACATCCCGATGTGCTGGGCGACGTTCTCGGCGGTCTGGCCCATCGCGATGTAGATGTCGGGAAGCTCGCCGACCTGGCGCGGGTCGGTCCAGGTGGACGAACCCGCCTCGGAGCGGTCCTGGGTGCGGGCGACCGCATCGGAGAAGACCGGGTTGTACGCGAGGCCGCTGTCAGCCATCCCGTTGGCGAAGCGGCTGACGGTCTCGACTCCGGCCGAGATGAACGCCGTGCCCTCCCCGGCCTTGATCGCGTGGAACGCCATCCGGCTGGTCTGCAGGCTGCTGGAGCAGTAACGGTTGACGGTCACGCCGGGCAGGTGGTCAAGACCGGCCAGAACGGAGACCACGCGGCCCATGTTGAAGCCCGACTCGCCGGCCGGCTGACCACAGCCCAGCATCAGGTCCGTGATCTCACGGGGATCCAGCTCGGGAACCTTGGCCAGAGCGGCCTGGACCATCTGGACGGCCAGGTCGTCAGGACGCATGTCCTTCAGCGAGCCCTTCCCGGCGCGGCCGATGGGCGAACGGGCCGTTGAGACGATCACTGCTTCCGGCATTACATGCTCCTTCTTTTCAACTAAGCGCTTGCTTAGTTACGCTGTAGAGAAGCCTGCCCCGCGAGGGGCGGCGAGTCAACTATGCACGGTCGAGAT
>JBQCJL010000152.1:0-5241 GCA_051952795.1 Marmoricola sp. | reverse complement strand
AGGTCGGCTTGAACAGCGTGGTGGTGGAGGTGGGTGGCGTCGGCCTCGACGTGCGTTGTACGCCCGAGACCCTCTCAACGCTCCACGCCGGGCACGAGGTCGCCCTGCCGACCAGCCTGGTGGTGCGCGAGGACTCGCTGACGCTCTTCGGCTTCGCGGACAGCGAGGAGAAGGAGCTCTTCGAGCTGTTGCAGACGGCGAGCGGCGTGGGTGCGAAGACCGCACTGACCATGCTGGCCTGCCTGAGCCCGGCCGTGCTGCGCTCGGCCATCGCCACCGAGGACGTCAAGATGCTGACCCGCGTGCCCGGCATCGGGCAGAAGGGTGCCCAACGGATCATCCTCGAGCTCAAGGACCGCATCGGCGTCGCGGCCAGCACCGTTGCGGCAGCGCCACCCACCGCGGGCTGGGAGCACCAGGTGCACCTCGGTCTCGTCGGCCTGGGCTGGTCGGTCCGGGAAGCCGACGGTGCGGTCGCCGCCGTCCGTGACGAGGCGACGGACCCCGTGGACGTCGGCGCCCTCCTGCGCGCAGCGCTGCGGACTCTGGGCAAGCGCTGATGGACTACTCCGACGACCCGTATGAGGCGGCCGAGGGCGCCTACCTGGCCACCCGGTTGACCTCCGGCGAGATCGCGGGCGACGAAGGGGCGATCGAGGCAGCTCTCCGGCCCAAGCTGCTGGCTGAGGTCGTCGGTCAGGAACGGGTGCGCGAGCAGCTGGGGCTGGTGCTCGAGGCCGCTCGGGTCCGAGGACGTGTCCCGGACCATGTGCTGCTCTCGGGTCCTCCGGGCCTCGGCAAGACCACCCTCGCCATGATCATCGCCAACGAGCTGTCGGCTCCGCTGCGCGTGACCAGCGGTCCGGCCATCACGCACGCGGGCGACCTCGCCGCGATCCTCTCCGGGCTCAACGAGGGCGACGTGCTCTTCGTCGACGAGATCCATCGCATGTCGCGGCCCGCGGAGGAGATGCTGTATCTCGCGATGGAGGACTTCCGCGTCGATGTCGTCATCGGCAAGGGGCCCGGCGCGGCCGCGATCCCCCTGGAGATCCCGCCCTTCACCTTGGTCGGCGCGACCACCCGGGCGGGCCTGCTGCCCGGCCCGCTGCGCGACCGCTTCGGCTTCACCGCGCACCTCGAGTTCTACGAGCCGGATGAGCTCGAGCTGATCGTTCGACGGTCGGCCTCGCTCCTGGATGTCGAGGTCACGCCCGGCGGCTCCACCGAGATCGCCCGCCGATCGCGGGGCACCCCGCGCATCGCGAACCGGCTGCTGCGGCGAGTGCGCGACTACGCCCAGGTCCGCGCCGACGGCGTGGTCTCCGAATCGGTCGCGCACGCCGCGCTCGACCTCTACGAGGTCGACCAGTCGGGTCTCGATCGGCTCGATCGAGCGGTCCTGTCGGTGCTCTGCGAGCGGTTCTCGGGAGGACCGGTCGGCGTGGCGACGCTGGCGGTCGCCGTCGGGGAGGAACGGGAGACTGTCGAGGAGGTGGCCGAGCCCTTCCTGGTGCGTCTGGGGCTCCTCGCCCGCACCCCCCGTGGCCGCGTGGCCACCCCCGCCGCGTGGCGGCACCTCGGTCTGGCCGCGCCGCGTGGGCTGGAGCGTCAGGACTGGTGGGCCCAGAGCCCCCTCTTCGAGCCGGAGGACTAGACTTCTCCGCGAGCGCGAGTGCCCTCTGGCCTCGCGCCTTGTAATGCCCGTCGACTTTGGAGCCTGTGTGAACGCGGTCGTCCAGTTCGGATTCCTCATCCTCCTGCTGGTGCTGTTCTGGGCACTCGCGATGCGGCCCGCGCGCCGGCAGCGGGAGAACATGGCCCATCTCCAGGATGGCCTGCAGGTCGGTGACGAGGTGGTCACCGCCAGCGGGATCTTCGGCTCCGTGGCCCAGCTCGCCGACACGCGCATCGGCCTGGAGATCGCCCCCGGCGTGGTCATCGAGATCGCCCGCCAGGCGGTCGTCCGCAAGGTCGACGACGCCGAGCTCGGCCGCGAGGTCGAGGACGCGCCGGTGGACGACGAAGTGAGCGAGGACTGATGGCCAGCCGCACCGCACGTCCCGGCCGGACGCTGCTGATCTTCCTAGTCGTGGTGGCGTTCCTGTACGCGCTTGCCGCGATCGGCGGCTCGTGGAAGCCGCGCCTGGGCCTCGACCTGGCCGGCGGAACGACGATCACGCTGGTCCCGCAGGGCAACCCGCAGAGCGGGCAGCTCGACCAGGCCGCCAAGATCATCCGTCAGCGCGTCAACGGCAACGGCGTCACCGAGGCGACTGTCGCCACCCAGGGCTCGCAGATCGTGGTCTCGATCCCCGGCAAGCTCAGCCAGAACCTGGTGGACTCGGTCTCGCGCCAGGCGCAGCTGCGCTTCCGCATCCTGGCCAGCTGTGGCAGCAACCCCTGTGAGGCAAGCGGACTTCCCGCCAAGCCGACCCCGTCGAAGTCGCCGACCGCATCGCCCACGGCCAAGCCGACCACGTCACCGACGGCCACGCCCACCAAGGCGCCTAGCAAGACGCCGACCGCCAAGGCCACGGCGACCAAGCTCCCGCGTCCGGCCTACGAGTTCGGCAAGAAGGCCACGCCCTCGCCGAGCCCCACGCTGCCGTTGACGGTGCCCAGCAGTTCGCCGACCCCTTCGAACTCGGACACCACCGCCAAGGACAGCGTCGCGCTGGCGTGGGCGAAGACGCCGCCGCAGGTCTGGGAGGCTCTGTTCCTGAGCTCGAAGTGCCTGCCGCGCTCGCCCGGCGTGGCCCTCGTGCCCGCGATCGCGAACACCCTCACCGCGACGCCCACGTTGAGCACCGCCCAGCTGACCAAGGCCCTGTCGGACAAGAGCAACACCAAGCTCGTGGAGGCCGTCGACGATGGCGCCCGCCCGTTGATCGCCTGTGACACCTCCGGCAACAAGTACCTGCTCAGCGCCGCCACCATCGAGGGCCACGACGTGACCAGCGCCTCCGCCGGCATCGGCCAGAGCTCGATCAGCTGGCAGGTCAACCTCGGCTTCAACGACCACGGCGCCAACGTCTTCGCCGATCTGTCCCGCGCGATGGTCACCGGCGGCGGCAGCACCTACAGCGGCATGCAGTTCGCGATCGTGCTCGACGGAACGCTGCTGTCGGCCCCGACCTTCAACGGCGTCATCACCGGTGGCAACGCGCAGATCACCGGCAACTTCACGCAGGACACCGCGACCTCGCTGGCGACCTCCCTGAACTTCGGCTCGCTGCCGGTGAGGTTCAAGCCGAACCCGACGGTCAACGCCGTGGGCGCGACCCTGGCCGGCAGCCAGTTGACCGCCGGCATCGTGGCCGGTGTCGTGGGCCTGCTCATCGTGATGGTCTACTGCCTGCTGTACTACCGCGGCCTCGGTCTGGTGGTGGTCGCATCGCTCATGATCGCGGCGCTCGTCAGCTACGTGATCGTGCTGCTGCTGGGCAAGAGCGCCGGCTTCACCCTGAGCCTGCCCGGCATCGCGGGTCTGATCGTGGCTGTCGGCATCACCGCGGACTCCTTCATCGTCTACTTCGAGCGCATCCGCGACGAGATGCGCGACGGCAAGTCGATGCGCCTCGCCGTTCAGGCCGGCTGGGTCCGCGCTCGTAACACCTGTCTCGCGGCCGACACCGTGTCGCTCCTCGCGGCGGTGGCGCTCTACCTCTTCGCCATCGACGTCATCCGCGGGTTCGCCTTCGCGCTCGGCATCAGCACCCTGATCGACCTCGCCGTGTTCTTCTGGTTCACGCACCCGGTGATCTCGCTGCTCTCGCGCAAGCGCTTCTTCAACTCGGGCCACCGCCTCTCGGGCCTCTCGCCGGAGACCCTCGGTATCGAGAGACGACGCCTGGTCGGAAAGGTCGGTGCGTGATGGGACGCTTCTCCAGACTCGGAAACGAGCTGTACAGCGGCCGCAAGTCGGTCGACTTCATCGGTCGCGCCAAGACCTGGTACGCCATCTCGGGCCTGATCGTGATCGCCGCGATCCTCGGCCTCACCCTGCGCGGACTGAACTACGGCATCGAGTTCCGTGGTGGTGCTCAGCTGACCGTGTCGCTGCCGAGCAGCCAGGTCAACCAGCACACCGTCGACTCCATCACGCGCGCGGTGACCAACACCGGGATCAAGGGAGCCTCGGCCCCGATCGTGAACACGAGCGGCAGCTCGGCGGTCGCGGTCAAGGTCGAGGAGATGTCGCAGGACCAGCTCACCAAGGTCGCCGCCGCCGTCGAGAAGGCGGCGCACGTAGTGCCGACCAAGATCTCCCAGCAGAGCTTCGGCGCCAGCTGGGGCAGCGATGTCGCCCACAAGGCGCTCACCGGACTGATCGTCTTCCTGGTGGCCGTGGTCGCGTTCATCTGGCTCTACTTCCGCCAGTGGAAGATGTCGGTGGCGGCGATCGCGGCGCTCGCGCACGACATCGTGATCACCGTCGGGGTCTATGCGCTCTCCGGCTTCGAGGTCACACCCGCCACGGTCACGGGCTTGCTCACCATTCTCGGCTTCTCGCTCTACGACACCGTGGTGGTGTTCGACAAGATCCGCGAGAACACCAAGAACCTGTCGCGCAGCAAGCGGACGTATGCCGAGCTCGCCAACCTCGCCGTGAACCAGACCCTGGTCCGGTCGATCAACACCTCGATCGTGGCGCTCCTGCCGGTGCTCAGCATCCTGATCACGAGCATCATCGCTCTGGGAGACGGTGACCTGAAGGATCTGTCGCTTGCGCTCTTCGTCGGCATGGCGGCCG
The DNA here is from genome assembly GCA_051952795.1 of Marmoricola sp. Taxonomy (GTDB): domain Bacteria; phylum Actinomycetota; class Actinomycetes; order Propionibacteriales; family Nocardioidaceae; genus Marmoricola. The sequence continues at coordinate 485 of JBQCJL010000152.1, read as the reverse complement.
GTACCTACTCGTCCATCTTCATCGCTACTCCGCTGCTGGTGGAGCTGAAGGCGAAGGAGAAGGCGATCACCGACCAGGAGCGGCGGGCCAAGGCGCGCCAGCGCCGCAGCGCCGACCGTTACGCCGACGTGCCGTCGTTCCGCGACGACTTGGGCGTCGACCGTGCCACGCTTCTGGGCACCCCGGCTGAGCTCGAGGATGACGACGACGAGCCGAGTGCCGGCGGTGGTCGCTTCCAGGCTCCCAGTCGTCCGCTCGGAGCGACCGGCTCTGGCCGCGTGGTCCCCGAGAAGAAGGCGCCGGTGGGCGACTCCGGCTCGTCGAAGCGGCCGCAGCCCAAGCGCCAGCCGCGCTCCAAGCGGTAGTCGCCGCCGTGTCGACAGAGGTGGCCGCGCGCGCGGCCGCGGGGGTCGAAGGCCGGGGGAGGGGGATCACGGCCAATACCCACCCCGGCAGCAACATAAACGAAACAAACCCCCAGTTTT
>JBQCJL010000151.1:0-2858 GCA_051952795.1 Marmoricola sp. | reverse complement strand
TAAGGTATTTTTGTTTTGGGGTTTTTGGGGTTGTGGTTTTAACCCTGGGGGGTTTTTTTTGTCTTTTTTTTTTATTTATTTTTTTAAAATTTGGCGCCAACTTCGATCACTTCGTACCCGCGTGGGTGTTGCGGCGCCCGCAGGAGCTCGCATCGCTGGCGGGTGAACGCGATGCCGCCCGCGAACTGATCAAAGTGGTCACATTTTGATCGAAATTTCGATCAACATGTGACCGATTCACAACCCGGGTGGTGAAACCGCCCGTCCCATCCACCCACAGCAACACTGAGAATCAGCCCCACCGCGGCCAACTAGCCTTAGCGCCATGACGGACGCCGTTGACGCCCCCGAAGACGATCTCAACGAGCAGCAGCAGGTTCGCCGTGACAAGCGGCAGCGGCTGTTGGACTCGGGCGTCGAGCCCTACCCGATCGCCGTCGCGCGCACCCACTCGGTGCGGGAGATCCGGGAGACCTACGACCCGCAGAACCTCGAGCCGGACACGCACACGGGTGAGACCGTCTCGATCGCGGGCCGGGTCATCTTCCTGCGCAACACCGGCAAGCTCTGCTTCGTGCGCCTGCGCGAGGGCGATGGGTCCGAGATCCAGGTGATGCTGTCGCTGGGGGACCTCGGGGAGGAATCGCTGGCGAGCTTCAAGGCGCTCGTCGATCTCGGGGATCTGCTCGGGGTGACCGGAGAGGTGATCACGAGCAGGCGCGGCGAGCTGTCGGTCCAGGCGAGCGCCTGGCAGATCGCGGCGAAGGCCCTCACTCCGCTGCCCAACGAGCACCGACCGCTCAGCGACGAGGCGCGCATCCGGCTGCGGTACGTCGACATGATCGTGCGACCCGAGGCGCGCGAGATGGTGCGGATCAAGGCGGCCGTGCTGCGCAGCCTGCGCAACACCCTCGACGCCCAGGGATACCTCGAGGTCGAGACCCCGATCCTGCAGCTGACCAACGGCGGTGCCGCGGCGCGCCCGTTCCGTACGCATCTGAATGCGCTGGATCAACCGATGCTGCTGCGCATCGCGCTCGAGCTGGACCTGAAGCGCGCGATGATCGGTGGCGTCGACAAGGTCTATGAAATCGGTCGCACCTTCCGAAATGAGGGCCTCGATTCCACGCATGCCGCCGAGTTTTCGATGCTCGAGGCATATCAGGCCTACGGCGACCAGTTCACGATGATGGAATTGACCCGCGAATTGGTCCTGAATGCCGCGCGTGAGGTTGGCCGGACCGTCGTGCCGGGCCGCGATGGATCGGAAATCGATCTGGAGCAGCCGTGGCGGCAGGCGGCGATTTTCGACCTGGTCAGCGAGGCGGTCGACACCGAGGTCACCGTCGACACCGGCGAGGCCACCCTGCGCGCGCTGGCGGCCAAGCACGACGTCGAGCTCCAGCCCAAGTGGGGCGCGGCCGAGATCGTCGTCGAGCTCTACGAGCAGCTCGTCGAGGACAGCCTGATCAACCCGACCTTTGTCATGGACTATCCGGCAGCCGTGAAGCCCCTGGCCAAGGCGCATCGCAGCCAGCCGGGCCTCAACGAGGCTTGGGATCTGATCATCAACGGCGTGGAGCTGGCGCCGGCCTACTCCGAGCTCAACGATCCCGTGGTGCAGCGCGAGCGCCTCACCCAGCAGTCGCTGCTCGCCGCGGCGGGAGACCCGGAGGCGATGGAGCTCGACGAGGTCTTCCTGCGCGCGATGGAGTACGGCATGCCACCGGCCGGCGGGATGGGCATGGGCGTCGACCGGCTGGTCATGCTGCTCACCGGTGCCGGTATTCGCGAGACGATTTTGTTCCCATTACTGCGTCCGGAGTAAGTCGGAACTTAGTGCTTTTCGGTTATCCACAAACTGACTTTCGGAGAGTTGAAGCGGCGGGAGAAGCGATCTAGGGTCGGGATATGGCCCAGAAGATCAGCATTCAGCTTATTGACGACATCGACGGATCCGAGGCGACCGAGTCGGTCTCATTTGCGCTCGACGGGCAGAGCTATGTCATCGATCTGAGCGACAAGAATGCGCAAGCATTGCGCGATGCGCTCGCTCCCTATGTCGCGCACGCTCAGCGCGCCACCAGCGGTCGGGGCCGTGGCCGCTCGCGCGGCGGCAGCACCGCCTCCGACATCCGCGCCTGGGCTCGCAGCGCCGGGTACACCGTCCCGGACCGCGGCCGCGTCTCCGCCGAGATCAAGGCCGCCTACGACGCCGCCCACTGATGGAGGGTCCGTGAGGGGGCGCATCCGCGGCGTTCTCATCGCTTGACGGGCCACCCAGCCCGCCCGCACTCGTCGGCCTTGCGGCTGCACCCCTCACGAACCCTCAATCCCCGCTGAGATCGTCAAACAGCTGTTCGTTCGCGGAACGCGAACACGCGGCTAGGCGGGAACACCTAGGCTGACTGTGTAGTTGGGTGATGTACCTAGCGCAACAAGAGGAGCGTGCCCATGTTTGAGCGGTTTACCGACCGAGCCCGCCGAGTGGTGGTCCTGGCCCAGGAAGAGGCGCGCCTCCTCTCGCACAACTACATCGGCACCGAGCACATCCTGCTCGGACTGATCCACGAGGGCGACGGCATCGCCGCCAAGGCGCTCGACGGCTTGGGCATCTCGCTGGAGGGCGTCCGCGCCCAGGTCGAGGAGATCATCGGCCAGGGTCAGCAGGCCCCCACCGGTCACATCCCCTTCACGCCGCGTGCCAAGAAGGTCCTTGAGCTGAGCCTGCGCGAGGCGCTGCAGCTCGGCCACAACTACATCGGCACCGAGCACATCCTGCTCGGCCTCATCCGCGAGGGCGAGGGCGTCGCCGCCCAGGTCCTGCAGAAGATGGGCGCCGACCTGAACCGGGTGCG
>JBQCJL010000150.1:0-3273 GCA_051952795.1 Marmoricola sp. | reverse complement strand
GCGTCGTAGCGGAAGCCCTGCATGAAGCCCTTCACGTTCTCGTGCACATAGGTGTGGAACGTGATCTCGTGGACCCACTGCTCGTACTGCTCCTTGGTGGGCAGTTCGCCGTAGACCAGAAGGTAGGCCACCTCGAGGAAGGTCGACTTCTCGGCCAGCTGCTCGATGGGGTAGCCGCGATACTCCAGGATGCCCTTGTCGCCGTCGATGAACGTGACCGAGGACTTGCACGAGGCGGTGTTCACGAACCCGGGGTCGTAGGTGGCCAGTCCCGGCTCGTCCTCGTCGACCTTGATCTGTCCGAGATCCGCGGCCCGGATGGTGCCCTGACTGATCGGAATCTCGTACTCCTTGCCCGTGCGGTTGTCACGGACGGTCAGGGTTTCGTTCTCAGCCACGGCTGCTCCTCGTCGGGTAAACGGTTGGCCTGCGTCGGCGCGGGTGGGCGCCCGCATCCGAACCTAGCCGAGCGCGGCGGGAGAGCCCAGGCTGGCGCCTCGCGGGCTGAGACGCGTAAGCGCCTAGCGGGCCGCGCGGTGATGGGCGGGCGCAGCCGAGGCGCCGGTCTGCAGGGCGCCGCTCAGGGCGGCCACCGTGAGACAGGCTGCGGCGATGCCAGCGAGAACGCGATGCGTCATGGGAACGATGCTGGCAGCGCTCGAAGACGGGGCGATGAACGTCGTGTAACGCTTGATTTTCGACTTCGCCCTCGTTTTGACCAGGCGCGACACCCTCGCGTAATCTTGTCGGTCGCGACTCCTGCCGTTCGAGAATCTGCGCTGCGTGCGCGGCCTCGGGCAGATCCGGATGCTCCGATTCCTCGGAGTGGGCCGGACAGTGTTCGTCAGAAGTCGTGGCTCCACCGCCGTGCAGGGGGTTTCCCTGTGCGGTCTCACGAACGAGAAAGTGGCACTGCCATGGGTACCTACAGCCCTAAGCCAGGCGACATCACGCGCGAATGGCACGTGATCGACGCGACCGACGTCCGCCTCGGCCGCCTCGCCGTCCAGGCCGCGACCCTGCTTCGCGGTAAGCACAAGGCGATCTACGCTCCTCACGTCGACACCGGCGACTTCGTCATCGTCGTCAACGCCTCCAAGGTGGCGCTGTCCGGCAACAAGGCGAAGACCAAGATGTCCTACTCGCACTCGGGCTACCCGGGTGGTCTGACGGCCACGCCGATCGGCGAGGTCCTCGACAAGGACGCGCGCAAGGCCATCGAGAAGGCCGTCTGGGGCATGCTCCCGAAGAACCGCCTCGGCCGCCAGATGCTGAAGAAGCTGAAGGTCTACGCCGGTCCCGAGCACCCCCACCAGGCCCAGAAGGCCAAGCCCTTCGAGATCACGCAGATCTCCCAGTGAGTTTTTGAGAGCGAGATAGAACGATGACGACACAGCCTGAGAACACCGACGTGCAGGACGCCGAGGAGACCTTCGAGGTCAACGAAGAGGGCGTCGCCTACACCTCCGAGAGCGCCCCGTCCGCCGACGCGCCGCTCAAGAACGCGATCGTGGCGCCCGCCGCGGCCACCGGCCGCCGCAAGGAGGCCGTCGCCCGCGTCCGCATCGTCCCCGGCACCGGCAAGTGGACCATCAACGGCCGCGAGCTGGACAGCTACTTCCCGAACAAGCTGCACCAGCAGGTTGTCAACGAGCCCTTCGCGACCACCCAGATGGAAGGTCGCTTCGACGTCATCGCGCGCATCCACGGCGGTGGCATCACGGGTCAGGCCGGCGCCCTGCGCCTCGGTGTCGCGCGTGCGCTCAACGCCGTGGACGTCGAGGCCAACCGCCCGTCGCTGAAGAAGGCCGGCTTGCTTACTCGTGACGCCCGCGTCATCGAGCGCAAGAAGGCCGGCCTCAAGAAGGCCCGCAAGGCCCCTCAGTTCAGCAAGCGCTGACGCATACGGCCCGTGTCGGGCACGCTGCGGCGTTGTCGTTGGTCGACGACCTACCAGGTCGCCTCCCGCCTCCGCCTTGCATCGCACTCCGACACGGGCCGTCTGCTATCTGTGGTTCGGGTTCAAACATTCGCGGGTTCCGCGAATTGCTCGCCGCTTGAAAGGTGACCTTCTAGATGGCGCGACTTTTTGGCACGGACGGGGTCCGGGGTCTGGCGAACGTCGATCTGACGGCGGAGCTGGCTCTGGACCTTTCGGTTTCCGCGGCACACGTGCTGGGGGAGAAGGGCACCTTCGCCGATCACCGGCCGTTCGCCGTGGTGGGAACCGATACCCGCATCTCCGGGCAGTTCCTGTCCGCGGCGGTGATCGCCGGTCTGACGTCGGCGGGGGTGGACGTGCTGGTGCTCGGGGATCTGCCGACGCCGGGGGTGGCCTACCTGACCGACTCGCTGAATGCCGACCTGGGCGTCATGCTGTCCGCCTCGCACAACCCGATGCCGGACAACGGCATCAAGTTCCTCGCGCGCGGTGGCGTCAAGCTCGACGACGCGATCGAGGATGCCATCGAGCAGCGGATGCAGGAGCCGTGGGTGCGACCGACGGGTGCCGAGGTCGGCACGGTGCGACCGCACGCCACGGCCGTCGATGACTACGCCGCGCATCTGGTGTCCACGATCGATGGCGATCTGTCCGGCCTGAAGATCGTCCTCGACTGCGCCAATGGCGCTGCGTCCGCGGTCGGCCCGCGGGCGCTGCGAGCCGCCGGCGCTGAGGTGATCGCGATCTGTGCGGAGCCGGACGGGCTCAACATCAACGAGGGCTGCGGATCGACGCACCTGGAAGTGCTGCAGGCCGCCGTGCGTGAACATGGCGCCGACGTCGGCTTCGCGCTGGATGGCGATGCGGACCGCTGCCTCGCCGTCGATGCGAGCGGCGCGGTCGTGGACGGGGACCAGATCCTGGCGATCCTGGCGCTCGCGATGAAGGCGAAGGGCACCTTGGCCGACGACACGGTCGTCGTCACGGTGATGTCCAACCTCGGATTCGTGCTGGCGATGAAGGCGAACGAGGTGCGCGTCGAGCATACTGCGGTGGGTGACCGTTACGTGCTGGAAGCCATGAACACCAACGGCTTCACCCTGGGCGGTGAGCAGTCCGGTCACGTGATCATGAGCGCTCACGCGACCACCGGCGATGGTCTCCTGACCGCCCTGCATGTCGCGGCCCGGATGGCCGAGACCGGCGAGTCCCTGGCCGAGCTCGCCTCGGTCATGACGCGGCTGCCGCAGGTGCTCATCAACGTGCCGGGCGTCGACAAGAGCCGCGCAGGCTCCGACGAGGCACTGCTCGCGGCGGTGGCGGAGGCGGAG
>JBQCJL010000149.1:0-3953 GCA_051952795.1 Marmoricola sp. | reverse complement strand
TCGCGAGGCTGTGCGTGCGTTGTGCGACGCGAAGGTGGCGCCCTTCGCGGCTGAGGTGGATGAGGAGGCGCGCTACCCGCAGGAGGCCGCTGATGCCCTGCTGGCGGCGGACTTCCACGCCCCGCACGTGCCGGAGCAGTACGGCGGCGCCGGCGCGGACGCGCTGGCCACGGTGATCGTGATTGAAGAGGTCGCGCGGGCATGTGTGTCCTCCTCGCTGATCCCGGCGGTGAACAAGCTCGGCTCGCTCCCGGTCCAGATCGGTGGCAGCGAGGAGATCAAGGCCAAGTACCTGGGCAAGCTCGCGCGCGGTGAGGGTGGTTTCTCCTACTGTCTTTCGGAGCCCGACGCCGGCTCGGATGCCGCGAACCAGAAGACCCGCGCGGTCCGTGACGGCGATGGCTGGGTGCTCAACGGCGTGAAGCGCTGGATCACCAACGCCGGCGTCTCGGAGTACTACACGGTGCTCGCGATGACGGACCCGGAGAAGCGCTCGCGCGGCATCTCGGCCTTCGTGGTGGAGAAGTCCGATGAGGGTGTCTCCTTCGGTGCGAAGGAGAAGAAGCTGGGCATCAAGGGCTCGCCCACACGTGAGGTCTACTTCGACAACGTCCGCATCCCGGGTGATCGGATCATCGGTGCGGAGGGTGAGGGCTTCGAGATCGCGATGAAGACCCTCGACCACACCCGCGTGACCATCGCGGCGCAGGCGGTCGGTGTCGCCCAGGGTGCCCTCGACTATGCCTTGGAGTACGCGCAGGAGCGCAAGCAGTTCGGCAAGTCGATCGCCGACTTCCAGGGTCTGCAGTTCATGCTCGCCGACATGGGCATGAAGGTCGAGGCCGCTCGGCAGATGACCTATGCGGCGGCGGGCAAGTCCGAGCGCGGCGACAAGGACCTCACGTTCTTCGGCGCGGCGGCCAAGTGCTTCGCCTCCGATGTCGCGATGCAGGTCACCACCGACGCGGTCCAGGTGCTGGGTGGCTACGGCTTCACCCGTGACTACCCGGTCGAGCGGATGATGCGCGACGCCAAGATCACCCAGATCTACGAGGGCACCAACCAGGTGCAGCGCATCGTCATGGCCCGCCAGCTCCTCGCCGGCATCCAGTCCACCCTCTGACCCGCGGCCAGCTTTCACTCATTTCCCGCGACCTTGCACCTTTTGCGCCCGACCTTGCACGTATTGCGATCGAGTCGACGACTTGGCGTCATGACGTGCAAGGTCGGATGAAATAGGTGCAAGGTCGGCGGAAATAAGGGCAAGGTCGGCGGAGGCGCTCGGGGCCCTGGCTACCGTGGCGGCATGCCGACCATTCAGATTGCGGGTGCCGACGGCTTCGCCGAGGCATATCTCGCGGGCGACTCCGGCCCCGGTGTGCTGTTCTTCATCGACGCGTTCGGTCTGCGCCCGCAGATCGAGACGATGCTCGAGCGGATCGCCGGGTGGGGCTACGTCGTCATGGCGCCCAACCTCTTCTACCGCTCGGGGGACGCCGCGAGCCTCGCGCCGCAGGTGGACCTTCGTGAGTCCGGCGCTCGGGAAGAGTTCTTCGCGACCGTGAAGCCGAGGTTGGAGGTCCTGACCTCGGACCGCGCCCGCGCCGACATCGCTGCCTATCTAGCGGCGCTGCGTGCCATCGAGGGGGTGTCGGATGCACCGATGGGCGTGACGGGCTACTGCCTGGGGGCGCGGCTCGCGACCTACGCGGCGGGTGATCATCCCGACGATGTGGCCGCTGTCGGCGCGTTCCACGGCGGTCGTCTCGTGACCGACGCGGGGGACAGCCCTCATCTGAGCCTCGCGACCGCCCGGGCCGAGTTCGTCTACGGTCACGCGGACGGTGACCCCTCGATGCCGCCCGAGGCGATCGAGCTGTTGGACGAGGCGCTGCGGGAGAACGGTCTGACGGCCGTCAACGAGGTCTATCCGGGCGCCCGTCACGGCTACACGATGGCCGATACCTCGACCTATGACGAGGTGAGCGCTGAGCGCCACTATGGGGAGCTCAGGCGGTTGCTGGAGCGGGCTCTGAGTCCGCGCTGATCGCCACCCCGCCGGCGTCGGGTGCTTCCCACGGGTGTCGTCCATAGAGCCGTGAGACGACGGCGACCGCGAGGCCGACGCAGGCGATCCCCGCGATGGCGTCGAGAAGGAAATGGTTCGCCGTGCCCAGGACCACGAAGACCGTCCACAGCGGGTAGAGCACGCCGAACGTTCGCAGCACGCGGTTCTTCGCCAGGAAGAACAAGCACAGGCCGCACCAGAGCGCCCACGCGCAATGCATGCTCGGCATGGCGGCGAACTGGTTGGTGGCGTCCGCGACCTTGGGGTCGGCCCATGACCCCCAGGTCTTGAAATAGACCACCGTGTCGACGAATCCATCGCCGGGGAGCAATCGCGGCGGAGCCGTCGGAAAGATCCAGAATCCGATCAGTCCGAGCACGGTGGTGATCAGCAGGACATTGCGGATCGGGAGGTAGCGATCGCGGTGTTTCCAGAACACCCAGATCAGCACGCTGGCGGTCAGCGGAAGGTGCAACGTCGCGTAGTCGTAATTGGCGATCTGGGCCAGCCAATGGTTGTTCATGAGCAATTGATTGAATGCCTGCTCAAGATCCAGGTGGAACCATTCGGTCACCTTGAGGACGTCCAGCCCATGGTTAATCGCCTCGACGGGCTGGAGTCTCACCATGTTGCGGACGTGCTCGTAGGCGACGTCGAAGGCGACGACCAAGAGGATCTCGAACCACCAGATCGGGACCCGATGAACGCGCTGCCAGAGCGGAAGACGATTCAGATCCCGCACTCCGCGAATGCGGGAAGGCACGAGAGAGGTCTCGTCCTTGCTCCCGCCCGGCGAAGTGACGCTCATGTGAAACCTATCTGAATATCCAGTGCTACCGCCGATAGCGTACGACGGGCAATGCGCTGAATCGAATCACTTGCGTCGCGGAACGCGTGTCACCAGAGATCGGGAACGTCTCCGGCGCGGCCGTTGAATTCCGGCGTCCGCTTCTCCAGAAATGCCGCGACGCCTTCTTTTCCGTCGCCGATGGAGGCATGCCACATCGCCAGGGAATCCGCTCGGTGCGCCTCGATCGGGTGGTCGACCGCCGCGTTGCGATACAACAACCGCTTGGCCATCGCGAGCGCGCTCGCCGAGCGCCCCTTCACGAAGCTGCGGGCCAGCTCCTGGGCGGTGCCGAGCAGGTCCTCGGGGTCGTGCACCGAGCGGACCAGCCGTCCGGCGAGAGCTTGCTCCGCAGTCAGGATGTCGGCGGAGTAGACCCACTCGAGCGCCTGCTGGATGCCCACGATGCGGGGGAGGAACCAGGACGACGCCGCCTCGGGCACGATGCCCAGCCGACCGAAGACGAAGCCGATGCGCGCCTGCGTCGAGGCGAGCCGGATGTCCATCGCACAGGTCATCGTCGCGCCGATGCCCACCGCGGCGCCGTTGATGGCCGCGATGACGGGCTTGGGGCACTCATGGATGGCGAGGGTGACCTTGCCGCCGGTGTCGCGGACGCCGGTCTGCCACGGTTCCTCGGTCAGGTGATCACGGAGGTCGGCCGGCGTGGGGTCGGCGGTCTCATCCAGGCCGAAGACATTGCCCGCGGCGCTGAGGTCCATGCCTGCGCAGAAGGCGCGTCCCGATCCGGTGACGACGATCGCCCGGATCTCGTCATCGGTCGCCGCCGCGCGGAAGAACTCCTCGAGCTCCCGCGCCATCGTCAGGTTGAACGCGTTGAGTGCATCCGGGCGGTGCAGGGTGAGAGTGCAGACGCCGTCCGCGTCCGTGTCCACCTGAAGGGTCTCGAATCCGTAGCTCACTGGGGGAGTCCTGTCTTCGTACAGAGGCGGGCGGGGATATGGCCGGTGTCGTCGTTCTCGAAGTACTTCAGGAGCGCGAGGACGCGGGTCCGGTCCCAGTCCACATTGAGGTTGG
>JBQCJL010000148.1:0-10783 GCA_051952795.1 Marmoricola sp. | reverse complement strand
CCCGCGAGCCGGTAGATGCGGGTGACCACGCCGCCGTCGGTGAGCCGCAGGAGGGGACGCAACGGAGCCACCAACGGCACCTGCGAGATGTCGAACGGCGATCCGACGATGGTGAGGGTCGCGATCGGGAGCTTGGGCTGCGATGCCGCGGTCAGGGTGGCGAAGATGCCGCCGAGACTCCAGCCGATCAGGTGCACGGGACGATCGCCGGCGTGCTCGCTGACGGCCTTGATCGCCTCGGGGATGACGTCGCGGATCCAGTGCTCCATGCCGAGATTGCGGTCCTTGAAGGAGATCTCGCCGTACTCCACCAGGTAGGTGGGCCGGCCCTGATTGACGAAGTGCTCGACGAGCGAGCATCCCCGGCGCAGGTCGAAGCAGAGCGAGGGAGCCGCCAGCGGCGTCACGAGCAGGATCGGATCTCCGGTGGTCTTGGCCTGCTTGGAGGGGCGGTAGTGGTAGACCTCGCGGAGCGGTCCCTCGTCGATCAGGGTGCGCGGCATCGGGCGGAGGTCGGCAAGCCCGCCGTAGAAGACCATGTGCGCGACGTTGCTGGCCGCCGCGGCGACCTGGTCCGGCTTGGGGATCAGATCCATGGCCGAAATTTACCAACAGGCGCCCTTGCCTGACTTGGGTCCAGGTGGTGGACGAGTGACCACCGGGCGGGTAAGAACGGAGCATGAGGATGAGCCGGATGATCGGCGGCGCCGCCGCGGTCGCGGGCGCGGTGGCGGTTCGCGACCTGACCCAGAAGAAGCACGCACTGCAGCGCAACTTCCCGGTCTTGGCCCATGCGCGCTACCTCCTCGAGGAGATCGGGCCCGAGCTGCGGCAGTACATCGTGACCAGCAACGAGGAGGAGCGTCCCTTCAACCGCGACCAGCGCCGCTGGGTCTATGCGAGCTCCAAGCTCGAGAACAACTACTTCGGCTTCGGCACCGACCTCGATGTCGAGCACACTCCGGGCTACGCGATCATCAAGCACCGCACCTTCTCCGGCGCGGTCCCGCCGGTGCTCGGCCACCACGCGCAGGACATCGATCTTCCGAGTGCCAAGGTCCTCGGCGGCCCACGCTCGCGCGCCAAGGCGTTTCGACCGAACTCGATCGTGAACATCTCGGCGATGAGCTTCGGCTCGATGTCGGGCAATGCGATCAAGGCGCTCAACGCGGGCGCCAAGATCGCGGGCTGCATGCACAACACGGGCGAGGGCGGCCTCTCCCCGTACCACCGCCAGGGCGGTGACCTGATCCTGCAGATCGGCACGTCGTACTTCGGCTGTCGCGACGAGAACGGCCGGTTCAACCTGGCCAAGCTCAAGGAGGTCGTGGAGTCCGGGCCGGTGAAGGCGTTGGAGATCAAGCTGTCGCAGGGGGCCAAGCCGGGCCTCGGTGGCCTGCTTCCCGGCGCCAAGGTGACCCAGGAGATCGCCGACATCCGTGGCATCCCGGTGGGGGTGGACTGTGCTTCGCCGTCGCGGCACGCGGAGTTCCATGACCTGGACTCGATGCTCGACTTCGTCGAGCTGCTCGCCTCCGAGACCGGTCTCCCCGTCGGGATCAAGTCCGCGGTCGGCGAGCAGAAGTTCTGGGACGACCTGGTGGCCGCGATGGCCAACGGCGATCGCGGCGTCGACTTCGTCACCGTCGACGGCGGCGAGGGCGGAACCGGTGCGGCGCCGCTCATCTTCACCGACTCGGTCGCGCTGCCGTTCCGGATGGGCTTCTCGCGGGTCTACGGAACCTTCGCCGATGCGGGCCTGACCGATCAGCTGACCTTCATCGCGAGCGGCAAGTGCGGCATCCCGGAGAACGCGGTCGTCGCCTTCGCGCTCGGTGCCGACATGGTGAACGTGGCCCGCGAGGCGATGCTCGCCATCGGCTGCATCCAGTCGCAGAAGTGCCACACCGACACGTGTCCGACAGGGGTCGCCACCCAGAATCAGTGGCTCGCGCACGGGCTGGATCCGGCGTCGAAGTCAGTGCGGTGCGCCAACTACGTCCTGGCGCTGCGACGCGAGCTGCTGAAGGTGTCGGAGGCGGTCGGAGTGGCCCACCCCGGCCTGATCACGCCGGGCGATGTCGACATCATGTGCGGCGACTACGAGGCACGCAGCCTCACCTCGGTCTACGGCTACAAGGACGGCTGGGGCGCACTCGACGACAGCCTCGCCGAGCAGATCACCGCTCTGATGCATCCCGTTCCGAGCTCCTCGGAGGAAGCACCGCACCGCTGATCGGAGGTTGAGGAGGACGCGGAGCGTCCGTCACGAAACCCCGTCACTGATCGGAGGTTGAGGAGGACGCTGAGCGTCCGTCACGAAACCCCGTCAGCCCAGGGCCTCGAGGAAGGTCGTGGCCCAGTGCCCGACATCGTTCTCGTGCACGGTCTTGCGCAGCGCGCGCATGCGGCGAGCGATGTCATTGGGACTAGCCGTGTAAGCCGCCATCATCTGGCTCTTGATCCCGTTGATGTCGTACGGATTCACCAGGTACGCCTGGCGGAGCTCAGCCGCGGCGCCCGCGAACTCCGAGAGCAGCAGCGCGCCGCGGTCGTCGTAGCGACAGGCCACGAACTCCTTGGACACCAGGTTCATCCCGTCGCGGTAGGGCGTGACGACCATGATGTCGGCGGCGCGGTAGAGCGCTGCCATCTCCTCCCGGGGGAACGACATGTGCAGGTAGGCGATCGCCTGCCTGCCGATCCGGCCGAGATCGCCGTTCACCCGGCCCACCAGGCGGTCGATCTCGTCGCGGACGACCCGGTACTCCTCGCCGCGCTCGCGCGAGGGCGTCGCGACCTGGACGAAGACCGCGTCCTCGACACTCAGCGATCCCTCGATGATGAGCTCGCTGAAGGCGCGGAGCCTCGGGTAGATGCCCTTGGTGTAGTCCAGTCGGTCCACCCCGAGGAAGATCTTGTGGGGGTTCCCCAGGTCGGCTCGGATCTGTGCGGCCCGCTGCTGGATCGGCTCGGAGCGCGCCAGCTCCTCGAACCCGGCGGCGTCGATCGAGATCGGGAACGCCCGCGCCCGCACGACCCGGCCGTTCGGCAGGACCACGCCGTCGCGCTGCGTCTTGTGCCCGACGCGCTCGCGGACCAAGCGGGTGAAGTTCGCCGCCGCTCCGGGGAGCTGGAACCCGACCAGGTCGGCGCCGAGAAGCCCTTCGAGGATCTGGCGTCGCCACGGCAGTTGCGAGAACAGCTCCGCGGGCGGGAACGGGATGTGCAGGTAGAAGCCGATCCGCAGGTCCGGTCGCATCTCCCGCAGGATCGCCGGCACGAGCTGCAGCTGATAGTCGTGCACCCACACGGTCGCGCCCTTGGCGGCGACGGACGCCGCCGCGGCGGCGAAACGCTGGTTGACGTCGATATAGGCGTCCCACCACTCACGGTGGAACTCGGGCTTGGCGACGAGGTCGTGATACAGCGGCCACAGCGTACCGTTGGAGAAGCCCTCGTAGTACTCCTCGTGCTCACGCTCGCTGATCGCGACGGGGACGAGCCACATGTCCGAGGCGTCATCGTGTACCTCGACCTCGCCCGAGACGCCGGGCCATCCCACCCAGGCGGCGCTCTGGGACCGCATCACCGGCTCCAGCGCCGAGACCACCCCTCCGGGCGAGGCACGCCAGGTGATGGAGCCGTCAGGTTGCGTCACGCGATCCACAGGGAGCCGATTGGCGACCACGACCAGATCTGCGGTCGCCCGACGGCGAGGGCTGCGCGGCATGTCCTCGACAGTAGCGGGAGCGTCCCAGAACGCTCCGGGGAGCCCCGCCGTGTACGAATGACACCGTTGTATTTTTGACCTACGATGCAAGTGCAGCGAACCCTGCTGCGCGCCGCCTGCCATACGAGGAGCAGCACCATGGGAGCAGAGCCCGTCGTTCACGACCATGCTGCCGAGCCGGTCGTCGTCCCGGAACTCTCCGAGCGTGACCGCGACATCCTCGACTTCGAGCGTCAGTGGTGGAAGTTCGCCGGCGCCAAGGAGCAGGCCGTGCGCGAGAAGTTCGACATGTCCAGCACCCTCTACTACCAGGTGCTGAACGCCCTTCTCGACCGTCCCGAGGCTCTCGAGCACGACCCGCTGCTGGTCCGCCGACTCCGTCGCCTGCGGGCGGCGCGTCAGCGTCAGCGATCTGCACGCCGATTGGGCTTCGAGGTCTGATGAGGACCCCGGCGTCCGAGCGCGGTGCGGTCGCACCTGCCAGCCTGTTGGCCGCCGCGGTGGTAGCGGTGGCGATCGGCACCGCCGGATACGCCATGACCTCTGGTCCCAGCGAGCGAGTCCAGGACGCGCCAGCGACGTCCCGTGCGGCCCAACACGCGGCAACGCCCAAGGCGACGGTGACCAGGAAGCCCCAGGTCAAGGCCACACCGACGGCCCCGCCGGTCATCGACCGCGGCAGCTTCAACCTGGCGATCTACAACGACTCGAACATCCGGGGCCTCGCGGCACGCACGTCGACCAAGGCCCAGACCTTCGGCTGGAAGGTCGTGACCACCAGCCAGTGGTATGGCACCGTCGACACCTCGACGGTCTACTACCCACCCAAGATGAAGGACGCGGCCCAGCAGCTCGCCAAGGACCTGGGCATCGCCACGATCAAGCCTGCCGTCAGCCCCATGCAGATGGACCAGCTGACCGTCATCCTCACGTCGACCTACGGCGGCTGATCGACCCTCGGGGCTCCCCGCTCGGCCGACGTGCTTGGCTGGGTGTCATGCAGTGGGCAGGTGAGGCGTCGCGTCAGCGCTACGCGGACGTGGTGGCACATGCGCACGGCGCCCTGATCGGACTCGACTACGACGGCACGCTCGCGCCGATCGTCTCCGATCCGCGCGATGCCGCCATCCACCCCGAGATGCCCGCGCTGCTGGCCGAGCTGTGTCAGATCGCGCAAGCCGTGGCCATCGTGACCGGCCGACCGGCGCGCCAAGCCGTCGCCCTCGGGGCCCTCGACGACATCGCCGACGCCTGCCCCAACCTCATGGTCGTCGGGCAGTACGGAAACGAGATGTGGAGCAGTGCCGACCGTCGGGTCCTATCGCCGCCGCCCCCGCACGGGATCGCCGGCCTCCTGAGCGACCTGCCCGCCCTCTTCCGTCGGCTGCAGCTCGACCCCTGGGTGGAGGAGAAGGGCATCGCAGTCGCCGTGCACACCCGGCGGCTCGCCGATCCCGCCGAGGCCTTCCGACGGCTGCTCCCGGAGCTGCGGGACCTCGCCGAACGCCACGACCTGACGCTCGAGCCCGGGCGCTTCGTGATCGAGGCGCGGGCTCGGGGCATGGACAAGGGCATCGCGCTCCGCAAGCTGGTGAGCACGCTCTCACCCGCGGCGGTCATGTTCGCCGGCGACGACCTGGGCGACCTCCAGGCCTTCGCCGAGGTCGACGCGCTGCGTGCGGAAGGACTGCCTGCGCTGCAGGTCTGCTCCGGCTCGCCCGAGGAACACCGCCTCGCCGAGGAGGCCGACGTCATCCTGGACGGCCCGGAGGGTGTGGCCGCCTTCTTCCGCCAGTTCCTCGACGACGTCCAGATCGGGCTGTGACCACATCGCGGACATCGCGTCCAGCATCTGGAAAGTGATTTCGCGTTCAACCCGCCCGCTCCCTAGGCTTGTGCTGCTCATCGAGAGGGGCAGAGGGATACGGCCCGTTGAAGCCCCGGCAACCGCCAGTGAAAGCAGAGCAAGCCTCTCAAGTTCTCCTGGTGTGGTGCCAAGTCCGTCCCACGCCGATGGTCGGCGCCGGGGAAGATGAGAAGGAGGCTTCCTTTGAGCAACGTCCTGCGGCCGGGTGCATTCGGCAACGCGACCAACCTCTCCTGTCGTGAGTGCGGCACGTCGGTCCCGCTCGGGCCGTTCTACGCCTGTCCGGAGTGCTTCGGACCCCTCGAGGTCGCCTACGACTTCGGCACCGTGACCCGCGAGGAGATCGAGGCCGGCCCCCGCAACATCTGGCGCTACAAGGCATTGCTCCCGGTTCCCGCCGACATCGAGCAGTCGCCCAACACCGAGCCGGGCTTCACCCGGCTCCTCAAGGCGGACAACCTCGGCCGCGAGCTCGGCATCGAGAACCTCTGGGTCAAGGACGACTCCACCAACCCCACCAACTCGTTCAAGGACCGAGTCGTGGCGTGTGCGCTCTCCGCCGCCCGCGAGTTCGGCTCCAAAGTCTTCGCCTGTCCGTCGACGGGCAACCTCGCCAACGCCGTGGCGGCCGCCGGCGCCCGGGCCGGCATCAAGACGGTCGTGTTCATCCCCGCGAACCTCGAGAAGCCCAAGCAGGTCAACTCCGCGGTGTTCACCGACTCGCTCGTCGCCGTCAACGGCAACTACGACGACGTCAACAAGCTCGCCTCGGAGATCGCCGGTGAGGAGGACGGCTGGGCCTTCGTGAACGTCAACGTGCGCCCCTTCTACGCCGAGGGCTCCAAGACGCTGGGCTACGAGATCGCCGAGCAGCTCGGCTGGCGCCTTCCCGACCAGATCGTCATCCCGGTGGCCTCCGGTTCCCAGCTCACCAAGGTCGACAAGGCCTTCCAGGAGCTGATCAAGCTCGGCCTGGTCGAGGACAAGCCCTACCGCGTCTTCGGCGCCCAGGCGCTCGGCTGCTCGCCGGTCTCGGCCGCCTACAAGGCCGGCGTCGACGCCATCCGCCCGGTCAAGCCCGACACCATCGCGAAGTCGCTGGCGATCGGGAACCCCGCCGACGGCATCTACGTGCTCGACTCGGTCAAGCGGACCACCGGCGCGATCGAGGACGTCACCGACGACGAGATCCGCGAGGCGATCGTGCTGCTCGCGCGCACGGAGGGCATCTTCACCGAGACCGCCGGCGGCACCACCGTGGGTGTGGCCAAGAAGCTGGTCGAGACCGGACAGCTCGACCCCACGCTCGAGACGGTCATCATCAACACCGGCCACGGCCTGAAGACGCTCGACTCGATCAGCGACCAGGTCGGTGCGGCCGCCACCATCGATCCCTCGTACGACGCCTTCGCCGCCGCCGGCCTCATCTAAGGAGCACCATGTCCTCGGTTCGCATCCCGACCATTCTCCGCACCTACACCGGCGGATCCTCCGAGGTGACCGCCAACGGCGAGACGCTGTCCGCGGTCCTCGATGACCTGGAGGCGAACTACCCGGGCATCCGCGCCCGCGTGCTCGACGATGCGGGCGAGCTGCGCCGCTTCGTGAACGTGTACGTGGGCAACGAGGACGTCCGCTTCCTCGACGGCCTCGCCACCGCCACCCCCGAGGGCGCTCAGATCTCGATCATCCCCGCGGTCGCCGGCGGCTAACCCGCCGACCTTGCACGTTCTGACGTCGACCTTGCACAAACTGACGTCGACCTTGCACGTTCTGACGTCGACCTTGCACGTTCTGACGTCGACCTTGCGCCTATTTCGCTCGAGACTGCACTTTCCGATCCGATAGCGCGTACGAGGCAGCTGCACTCACCGCGCTGACCGCGAAGACGGACGGCCACGCCCCGATCTCCTTGGCCAGAAGGTGCGAGCCGACGAATCCGCCGAGGTAGACCGCACTGAGTGCCACGGTCGTCGCGGCACCATCGCGCCGGAGCCAGGTGTTGCCCGCCGCGATGCCGGCAGCGGCGAGCACCACACCACCGAGGGCACGCACATCCGTCACCTCCGCTACCCCGAAGCCGGCGATCAGGCCGGCGGCGACGGTCGGAGCGGTCTTGAGGTCGGTCAATCGCGTCAGCACGACCGTGACCCTATCGAGCCTTGAAACTAGTTGAATCTTGTATTATCTTGGAGGCATGACCACTCGCATGCCCGCGCTGTACATCGGCCACGGCGCTCCGCCCTTGCTGGACGATCCGGTGTGGTCCGGGCAGCTGCGAGACCTCGCGGCAAAGCTTCCGCGGCCCAAGGCGATCCTGATCGTCAGTGCGCATTGGGAGTCTGCGCCGCTCTCCCTCAGCGCCTCGGGCGTGCCTCTGGTCTATGACTTCGGCGGATTCGATCCGAAGTACTACCGGATGACCTACCAGACTCCCGACTCCACTGCGCTCGCGCAGCGGGTCGCCGCCGCCATGCCGGACACCGAGCCGGTGCACCAGCACATGAGCCGCGGGCTGGACCACGGCGCCTGGGTGCCCCTCAGGATCATGTATCCCGAGGCCGACATCCCCGTCGTCCAGATGTCTCTGCCCACGCAGGACCCCGGCCGTCTCCTGGTCATCGGGTCTCGCTTGCGCGCGCTGCGCGACGAGGGCGTGCTCGTGATCGGCTCGGGCTTCCTGACCCACGGCCTGCCGTTCCTCACCGACTGGAGCATCGACGCGAAGGCGCCCGGCTGGTCGGTCGACTTCGATGCGTGGGCGGCCGAGGCGATCGCTCGCGGCGACATCGACGAGCTCGCGTCCTTCAAGGACAAGGCGCCCGGGATGCCCTTCGCGCACCCGACCGTCGAGCACTACACCCCGCTCTTCGTAGCGCTCGGCGCGGCTTCGAATCCCGAGGAGCCCGCCGATCAGATCATCGAGGGGTTCTGGCTGGGCCTTTCCAAGAGATCACTGCTCGTCGCCTGACAGAACGTGCAAGGTCGGCGTCAGAACGTGCAAGGTCAACGTCGTTTAGTGCAAGGTCGGCGTCATTGAGCGCAAGCTCAACGGATCTTGAACTTCCGCATGAACGCCATGCCCTTCAGGTTCTGCTTGATGACATCGCCGTAGGGCTTGTCATCCGGGATGGTGAGGACCTGCTTCTTCAGCACGGCGACGTTCTGAATGTCGGTGTACTTCAGCAGGCCGTAGTCGCCATGCCGAGCGCCGACACCGGAGTTCTTGAACCCGCCCGAGGGCGTCGCCTTCGAGGCGTAGGAGCAGGCAAGGCCGTCGTTGATGTTCACGCCGCCGGACTGGATCCGCCGGCCGACTGCCTCGGCCTTCTTCAGGTCCGATCCCCAGATGCTCGCGTTCAGGCCGTAGTCGGTGTCGTTGGCCAGTTCGACCGCCTGGTCCACAGTGTCGTAGGTGTAGATCGACACCACCGGACCGAAGGTTTCCTGGGTCCCGTGGATCATCTCCTTGGTCACGCCCTTGAGCACCGTCGGCTCGAAGAACGTCGGTCCGAGGTCGGGGCGCGCCTTGCCGCCGGTCAGGACGGTCGCGCCCTTGGAGATCGCGTCGTCGACGTGCGACTGCACCCGCTCGAGGGCGACGCCCGAGATCAGCCCGCCCATCTGGGGGCCGTAGTCGTAGGCCGCGCCGACACGGAGCTTCTCGACCTCGGCGACGAAGCGCCGGGTGAACTCCGCCTCGAGTGACCGCGGCACGTAGATCCGCTCGATGTGCATACAGGCCTGGCCGGCGTTGAGGAAGGTGCCGAACAGGGCTCCCGAGACGGTCTCGTCCAGGTCGGCGTCCTCGAGGACGATGAGCGGGTTCTTGCCTCCCAGCTCCAGCGTGCAGTCGATCAGGTTCTGACCCGCCAGCGCACCGATGACACGCCCGGTGGCCGTCGAGCCGGTGAACATCACGAAGTCGGCGTTCTCGACGATCGCCGAGCCGATGTCGGGGCCCTCGCCGCACACGATCTGGATCAGGCCCTGGGGAATGCCCGCCCTGTAGAGCAGCTCGATGCCGAACGAGACGCACAGCGTCGACTTGTTGTCCGGCTTCAGCACCACGCCGTTGCCCGCCAGCAGCGCCGGAACCTGGTCCGACAGGCTGATGGCGAACGGGAAGTTCCACGGCGAGATGAGCGCGATGACGCCCTTGGGCACGTGCACCTCGGTCGAGGTCGACACGACCGGCACCACGCCGCCGTGCTTGCGCTCCTTCAGGACCCGCGGCGCCACCTTGAGGTAGTGGGAGGTGGTCATCAGGACGTCGCAGACCTCCTCGAAGGCCATCCGGCGCGCCTTGCCGGTCTCGACCTGCATCAGGTCGACGACGGTCTCGTAGTTCTCGATGAGCAGGCCGTGGAACCTGTTGAGCACCTTCATCCGCTTCTTCAGCGACCAGGACGCCCAGATCTGCTGTGCCCGGCGAGCCTCGACGTAGGCCGCGACCACGTCCTCCGGCGAGGACTGCGGCAGCGCGGTGATGGTCTCGCCGGTGTAGACCTCGGTGTGGTTGTAGGTGCGACCCGACGTCGACACGATCATCGAGGTGAGGCGCTTGATGGTGTCGTCGTTGACGACGGCGGGACGCTTCAGGGCAGATGCGGTCACGGTCATAGTCACTTGCCTTCGAGGATGAACTGAGCGGCGCGCTCGCCGATCATGTAGGACGGTGCGTTGGTATTGCCGCTCGTGATCGTCGGCATGATCGAGGCGTCGACGACCCGGAGGCCCTCGACACCGCGAACCTTGAGGTCCGGCGTCACCACGGCCTGCTCGTCGACGCCCATCTTGCACGTGCCGACGCCGTGGTAGATCGAGGTGGCGCGGTTGAGGATCGCATCGCGCAGCTCCTGGCCCTGGAGCCCGATGCCCGGGTGGATCTCCTCCGTCACGGACCCCTTGAAGGCACCGCTGGCCATGATCTGGCGGGTCATCTCCGAGCCTTCGACGAGAACGTCGAGGTCGGCCTTGTCGTCGAGGTAGTTGTAGTCGATGAGCGGCGCGGCGAACGGGTCGGCCGAGGCCAGCCGCAGCGTGCCACGGCTGCGCGGCTGCACCATCGACACCAACACGGTCAACGACGTGCGTGGGTCGACCTTGTGCCGGATCGGCTCGTCCTGGTTCGGCGAGATGTAGGCCCAGGGCCGGAGATGGAACTGGAGGTCGGGGATGTC
>JBQCJL010000147.1:0-2100 GCA_051952795.1 Marmoricola sp. | reverse complement strand
GGGCGCTCTGGTTCTACCCGGTGTTCTGGACGTTGCACTTGATCGGCGGTCTGCCGCCCGGCACCGATCACATCCACCAGATCGTCTTCATCGCGCTTTCCCTGCTCGGGCTGCTGTTGCCGATCGGCAGCTTCTTCGGACGGAATGCGGCGGGATGACCGCCACGGATGCCGCGAGGCACGCTCGACTGCTGCGGCTCGGCTTCACCCTGGAGTGGATCACGCTGGGCTGGAACGTGGTCGGTGTGGTCGTGCTGGCCGTCCTGGCGTTCAGCTCCGCCTCCGTGGCGCTCGCCGGCTTCGGGTTGGACTCGCTGATCGAGATCGGCGCCAGCGCTGTCGTGCTCTGGGAGCTGTCCGGCACCGGTGAGCACCGACAGAGGTTCGCGCTCCGCCTCATCGGCATCGCCTTTCTCGCCCTGGCCGCCTACCTCCTGGTACAGACGGCCGTGGCCCTGCTGACCGGGCACCGGCCGGACGGCAGCGTCGGCGGCATCATCTGGACCGCGGTCACCGCGGCCTGCATGTTCACACTCGCCGCCTTCAAGGCACGCACCGGTCGTGCTCTGGGGAACCCTGTGCTGCGGACCGAGGGCCGCGTAACAATGATCGACGGTCTCCTGGCCTGTGCCGTTCTGCTCGGGGTATTGCTCAATACGCTGCTGGGTTGGTGGTGGACGGACTCGGCGGCAACGCTCGTCATCGTCTATTACGCGATCCGCGAAGCCGTCGACATCTTCCGCCCGTCGGCCTGACCGGAAAGCTCGTCCATACCACCTCGAGCTACCCGGCCGTCCACGGCGCCGACGAGGCAATCGAGGCTCTCGCCCTTCTCTTGCCTAGCCTGCCTTGCGGGCGGCCGTGACGAAGATCGTGAGCGAGGCGAAGAACACGGGTCCCTCGAGATGCCCGAGCCAACGGCTGGCCTGGTCCGGCGTGAGGTAGCCCGCCTTCACCGCTCGATGTGTGACTCGTGCGAATCCGAAGATCCGATCGGCGTCGATCGCGTCCGTATAGGTGACTGTGACAGGGCTGACCGACTCGAGCTCGAGATCGGCGTTCTGCACCAGCCGAGGCAACTCGCTGCCGATACGAGCGTTGCGGATCACCTGCCCGACGACGAACTGCCGGTACGCCTCGGAAAGATCGGGTTCAGGATGGTCGATCAGAAGCGTCCGCCAGTCCGGTTCCGCGAGTACGACGCGGCCGCCTGGCCGAAGGACTCGTCGAACCTCGTCGAGCACTGTCGCCGCGGCGGCCACGTGCTGCATGGTTCGGTCGACGTAGACCCGGTCGATCGAGAAGCTGCCCAGCTCGAGCGCGTGCGCGTCTCCGACCGTCAGGCGCAGCCGCGGATCGGCGTACTGCTCACGCGCGACCTCGAGCGCAGTGGCGTCCACGTCGACGCCGATCACAGAGCCCGTGGGCCCGATCGAGCTCAAGAGCCGCCCGAGGTCGCCGCCGGTGCCGCAGCCGAGATCGAGAACCGCGTTGCCTTCCTCGATGCCCAGTCGCTCGATCGCCAGTGACTTGTACGCCTGTCCCGCTGTCGAGCCTGCCGCTCGCAGCAGGTAGTCGGAGGGCCGTCGCGTTTCGAATGCCTGCGAGGGGCGGTTGCTGAGCTTGAGGTTGCGGTTCTTGGTCATGACGCTCCTTCACCTCTCAAGAAGTGCTTCCACTCTTGATACCTAGGATCCCAAGGCCTAGAATACCTACTTATGGCGCACGACCGGCTCAAGGGGAACCTCGACCTCCTGCTGCTCGCCGCGCTCGCCGCGGGACCGGCGCATGGCTACGAACTCGTGGCGAGCATCCGGGACCGCAGCGACGGCGAGTTCGTCCTGGCTGAGGGCACCGTCTATCCGGCGCTGCACGGCCTCGAGTCGCGTGGGCTCATCACGAGCTCCGGGCAGGTCGTCGGGGGCAGGCGGCGCCGGGGCGATGCGCTCAGCGGCGCCGGGCGGGATGCTCGCGTTCGGCAAGCGGCTGACTGGCGTCGATTCGCCAGCGGCATGAATCGAGTGGTGGGAGACCCTTCATGACCAGCGACCGGATCGACGCCTATCTCGACGACATGTTCGACCACCTCGAGGGCACGGCG
>JBQCJL010000146.1:0-8948 GCA_051952795.1 Marmoricola sp. | reverse complement strand
AGCAGCGTGGCCAGCACGTCGACGACACCGCCGTCGATGGCGCGCTCCAGGTAGGCGATCGCCAGCACCGAGGACACGACGCCAAGGACTGCAGCGAATCGGTTGTTACGACGGACGGCGAAGGCATCCTCAGATTCGCTCATCATTCCCCTTGCAAGCTTGCGATCACAGCGTCGAGGTCATCCGGTTTGATCAGTACATCCCGTGCTTTGGAACCTTCGCTGGGACCGACGATTCCTCTGCTCTCCATGATGTCCATGAGACGGCCCGCCTTCGCGAAACCGACACGCAGTTTTCGCTGCAACATCGAAGTAGAGCCGAATTGTGTGGACACGACGAGCTCGATCGCCTGCACCACGAGGTCGAGGTCGTCGCCGATGTCGTCGTCCAGATCGCGCTTCGCGGTCTGCGGCGCGGTGACGTCCTCGACGTAGGTCGGCTGCAACTGTTCCTTGCAGGACTTGACCACCTGGGCGATCTCGCTCTCGCCCACCCAGGAGCCCTGCACCCGGATCGGCTTGGACGCCCCCATGGGCAGGAACAGGCCGTCACCCTGGCCGACGAGCTTCTCCGCCCCAGGCTGGTCGAGGATCACGCGGCTGTCGGCCAACGACGACGTGGCGAAGGCCAGTCGTGACGGCACGTTCGCCTTGATCAGACCCGTGACGACGTCGACGGAGGGACGCTGGGTGGCCAGGACGAGGTGGATGCCGGCCGCACGCGCCAGCTGCGTGATCCGGACGACCGCGTCCTCGACGTCGCGCGGGGCCACCATCATCAGGTCGGCGAGCTCGTCGACGACCACCAGGAGGTAGGGGTAGGGCGCGAGCACGCGCTCGCTGCCAGCGGGCACCTGCACCTTGCCGGCCCGGACGGCCTTGTTGAAGTCGTCGATGTGCCGGAAGCCGAAGTTGGCCAGGTCGTCGTAGCGCATGTCCATCTCGCGACACACCCACTGCAGCGCCTCGGCGGCCTTCTTGGGGCTGGTGATGATCGGCGTGATCAGGTGCGGGATGCCCTCGTAGGCGTTGAGCTCCACGCGCTTCGGGTCGACCATGATCATCCGGACCTCGTCCGGGGTGGACCGCATCAGCAGCGAGGTGATCATCGAGTTGATGAAGCTCGACTTACCGGAGCCGGTGGCGCCGGCGACCAGGAGGTGCGGCATCTTCGCCAGGTTCGCGACCACGAAGCCGCCCTCGACGTCCTTGCCGACACCCGTGATCAGCGGGTGCTGGTCGGCGCGGGCGACGTTGGAGCGCAGGACGTCGCCGAGGGAGACGATCTCCTTGTCGAGGTTCGGGATCTCGACGCCGACGGCCGACTTGCCCGGGATCGGACTGAGGATCCGCACGTCCGCGCTCGCGACCGCATAGGCGATGTTGCGCTGGATGTTGGTGATCTTCTCGACCTTGACGCCGGGGCCGAGCTCGACCTCGTAGCGCGTCACGGTCGGGCCACGCGTGTAGCCGACCACCTGCGCGTCGATGTTGAACTCGTCGAGGACCTGCATGAGCCGGTCGACGACGGCGTCGGACGCCTTGGTGCGGGCCTTGTGGACCGAGCCGGCCTTGAGGACTTGCGGGTCGGGCAGCGTGTAGGCGATGTCGCCGGACAGCGCGAGCTGCTCCACACGCGCTGGGACGGGAGTGTGCTCCGGCGCCGGCAACGCCTCGCCGAGGGGAACCGGCTGGGTGCGCGCCTCGGCCGCATCGAAGATCTCGTCCAGGCCCGAGGCGATGTCCTCGCCGTCTTCGACGTCCTCGTCCGTGACCTTCGGCTTCTTGCGTCGGCGCTTGGAGACCTCGCGCTCCTCGAGGAGCGGGCTGTCGTAGGAAGGGTCGCCCATGTCCGGATCGATGTCGCCCGCGGAGGCGGTGCCCCGCCCGAAGCTGCGGCTCGCGCCGAGGCCGGTCGGGTCGTCGTCCACCTCCGCGGCATGGCGGCCGAGAAGCCGCTCGCGCAGTTCACGCAGGCGCGCCGGAACCTGATACACCGGCGTCGCGGTCACCACCAGGACGCCGAAGACCGCGAGCAGGAAGAGGATCGGCACCACTACGAAGGGCGTCTGCAGAAGATCGGTCAGCAGTTTGGCGATCACGAAGCCGAGCGCTCCGCCGGCCTGTTGCAGCGCCGCGCTGCCTGCGCTCGGGCGCGGCGACCCGTTGGCGATGTGGATCATGCCGAGCACCCCGAACGCCAGCGCGGCCCAGCCGATCACCTGACGACCAGCGGGGCCGTTGGCGTCCGGGTCGCGCATGTTCCGCCAGGCGACGAAGAGCAGGAGCAGGGGGACGAACCAGGCCATCAGGCCGACGGAACCGGCCACGACGGCGCGGACCCCGGCGAAGACCGGCCCGGGCAGCTGCCACCAGACCGCGGAGGCGACCACCACGGACAGCGCGATCATGAAGAGACCGGCACCGTCACGGCGGTGCTCGGGATCCAGGCTGCGTGCACCGTGACCGAGGCTACGGACGCCCGCCCCGACGACCGATGCCCCGCCCAGCCAGACGGCGGACGCGCCGTGGCCGAGAGCTCCGAAGCCGCGCGAGATCGGCCCGGGGCCGTTGCGGACGGCACGCGGTGCCGGACGGCGTGCGGAACTCCGCGAGCGCGAGGTCGAACGACCCTTCGCGGAGGATCCACGAGAGGTGCTCTTGCTGCGCGACCGCGGCGGGGAAGACGTACGGGTCGCCATGATCCGAATCTACGCGATCGTCACATCAGTCACAGGAGTCCCACGCCGGTGCGCCCACCTCGCACTTTCGGCCGAGTCAGCCCCGCCAAGCCCCGTCGATGCGGCCGGCGACGTCGATGACGCGGGCCTGCATCACCTCGGGCTTCTCGATCTCGCGGGCCACGTAGGTGGCCACGAACTTGCGCAGCTCTCCCTCGATGTCCGCGGCGACCGACACGACGGTGGCGCGGAACCCGTGCGCCTGGACGCTGACCTCCAGGTCACGCGGGCGCGGCGGTTGCACGTCGATGAAGATCTTGAGGCCCGACAGCGCGTGCGCTCGGGCGATCACCGGGATGACCAGGTCGACCGTGAAGTGCTGCTTGTTGACCTGCAGATCCAGGTCGAACTCCACATGCGCGGGGATCGAGAGCCGGAAGGCGACCACCTCGCCCGCGATCGCCTCACAGGTCGGCTCCCCCACCGCGCCGCGCGCCATCACCTGCGCGAAGCGACCCGGGCCGACACCCAGGGGACCGAACTCGATCGGACGGCCGGCGAGCTGACGGACCGCTCCGAGCAGCCGCTCCTCGGTGATCGCGGTCCGGAAGAAGTCCTGCCCCCAGTCCTGATAGGTGATCGCATCCTCGATCACGTGGAGAACTCCAGGGTCAGCAGGGCCAGGACGACCGGAATGATCTGGTGCCACTTGAGGATCACGAAGCGCTGCTGGTCGAAGGCGTGGAACTTGCGCAGATACCGATAGAGCCGCTCGACCTTGATCAGCGGGTCCAGCGTGTGGGCGAGCGCCGCCAGCACGCGCTCGGTCGCATTCTTGTGGGCGTTCGAGTAGAGGTCGGGGAAGGGCGCGAAGGCGAGCGAGAGGCGCTCGATCCCCTGCTTCCTGGCCCAATCGACCGCCTCGGCGATGAGCCGCTCGTCGAGCCCGTTGGGCGAGTCGTCCACGCGTACCGGCACATCGAGGGAGAGGTCGGCGGGTCCCGCACGCAGGTAGCGATGCGAGCCCAGGACCCGTCCCTCGGCGTCGCGTGCCACGACCACCAAGGACTCGGGCTGCGAGCCGTCGAAGGCGTGGCCGAGGATCATCGAGAAGCCGCGCTCGGTGTCGCGCCCGGTCTGGGTCACGATGTTGCGCAGCTCCATCCGGACATCGGCAGGCACGCTGCACTCCAGATAGTGCTCGACGGTCACGCCCGCGTTGTGCGTGCGCTGGATGGCCTGGCGCACGTTGCGGAACTTGCGGCCGATCAGGTTGAACTGCTCGGGGCGGACGACGACGTCGCGTCCGATCGGAACCGAGGAGAGGCCGTACTTCACCCAGAGATCGCGGGCCTGCTCGCCGGCCGCGAGGACCGCGATGCGCTTGTGCTTAGTCTTCATCTGGCGGACGAACTCGTCGACGCAGTCCGCCCACGAGCCACGGTCCCCGACCGGGTCACCGCCGACGACCGCGGTGCCGAATCGCACCCGATAGCCGATCACCGCGAGGCCGTCGGGCGAGAAGACGTACTGCTTGCCGGGCCGCAGGACGAAGGGCGCGAGCGGGTCGTCGACGCTGATGCTGACCAGCTTCGCCAGCCGGTCGTCGACCAGCGGTTGCGGTGCGCTCCCTGTCATAACAGCACCGATCCTCGCAGACCTCACGCCTCGAGCACGACAGGAATGATCATGGGCCGACGCCGGTGTGTCGTTCCGACCCAGCGACCGATCACGCGACGGATCGTCTGCTGCAACTGATACGTGTCGTCGATGCCCTCGGAGACCGCCTTGCTGAGTGCATCGATGATGGGCTGGCGGATGTCCTCGAAGGTCGCGTCGTCCTCGGCGAAGCCGCGGGCGTGGATCTCGGGACCGCTGAGCACCTTCCCGGTCTGGGAGTCGATCACGACGATGACCGAGACGAAGCCCTCCTCGCCCAGGATCCGGCGGTCCTTCAAGGACGACTCGGTGATGTCGCCGACCGATGAGCCGTCGACGAACACGTAACCACAGTCGACCTTGCCGACGATGCGGGCGCGGCCGTCGATGAGGTCGACGACGACTCCGTCCTCGGCGATCACCACGTGGTCGGGGTCGACGCCGGTCGCGATCGCCAGCTGGGCGTTGGCATGCATGTGCCGGTCCTCGCCATGGACGGGCATCACGTTGCGGGGCCGGACGATGTTGTAGCAGTACAGGAGCTCGCCCGCGCTCGCGTGGCCCGACACGTGTACCAGTGCGTTGCCCTTGTGGACCACGTCGGCGCCGCAGCGGACGAGCCCGTTGATCACGCGATAGACGGCGTTCTCGTTGCCGGGGATCAGCGAGGACGCCAGCACCACGGTGTCGCCCGGGTCCAGCGAGACGAGATTGTGGTTGCGCTGCGCGATGCGCGCCAAGGCCGAGAGCGGCTCTCCCTGCGATCCGGTCGAGATCAGCACCACCCGATCCGCGGGCAGGTCCGCCAGCGCCTTGACGTCGACGAGGATGCCGTCGGGGACGGTGAGATAGCCGAGGTCCTTGGCGATCGCCATGTTGCGCACCATCGAGCGCCCGACGTAGGCCACCTTGCGGCCGTGGGCATGGGCGGCGTCGAGCACCTGCTGCACGCGGTGCACGTGGCTGGCGAAGCAGGCGACGATGATCCGCTGCTTGCTGCGCGAGAAGACGCCGTCGAGCACCGGCGTGATGTTCTTCTCGGCTGTCGTGAATCCCGGCACCTCGGCATTGGTGGAGTCGGTCAGGAACAGATCGACCCCCTCCTCCCCCAATCGGGCGAAGGCGCGCAGATCCGTGATCCGGCCGTCGAGGGGCAGCTGGTCCATCTTGAAGTCGCCGGTGTGCAGAGCGAGTCCGGCGGGCGTGCGGATGGCCACCGCGAGCGCGTCCGGGATGGAGTGGTTCACTGCCACGAACTCGAGGTCCCACGGACCGAAGCTGAGCCGGTCACCCTCGGCGACGATGTGCTGAACCGGGTCCTTGATGCGGTGCTCGCGCAGCTTCGACGCGAGCAGTGCCAGGGTCAGGTTCGAGCCGACCAGCGGGATGTCCCGGCGCTCGCGCAGCAGATAGGGCACCGCGCCGATGTGGTCCTCGTGTCCGTGCGTCAGCACCAGGGCGTCGATAGTGTCCAGCCGATCCCGGATGGAGTCGAAGTCGGGAAGGATCAGGTCGACGCCCGGATGGTTCTCCTCGGGGACCAGCACGCCGCAGTCCACGATGAGGATCCGGCCGCCGTACTCGAAGACGGTCATGTTGCGGCCGACCTCGCCCAGACCACCGAGCCCGTAGACACGCAGAGCGCCCTCGGGAAGGGCCGGCGGGGCGCTCAGCTCGAAGTGCGGGTGACTCACAGAAGACCCGCCGCCGTCAGACCTGCGCGCAGGGCGGCGAGCTCGGTCTCATCGAGCTCGAGCAGGGGCTGACGGACGCGGCGATTGTCGAGGATGCCGGTCAGCTCGAGCGCAGCCTTCGCCGTGGTGGCTCCGTAGCTGGGCACGCCCATGATGGCGTCGATCGCCGGCAGGATGCGCTGGTAGGTGGCGAGCGCCGCCGCCGGATCATCCGCGAACGTCTCGATGATGCTGGCCAGCTCGTTGCCGGCGACGTGGGCGACCACCGAGACCAGCCCGCAGGCACCATGCGCGAGGTAGGCCGGGAGGAGGATGTCGTCTCCGGAGTAGACCGCATAGCCCAGCTTCGCCAGCCGGCTCGCCCGCGGCAGATCACCGACGGCGTCCTTGACCGCGATCATCAGCTCATGTCCGGCCAGCTCCTCGTAGACCGGGAGGCTGACCGTGGTTCCGGTCCGGCTCGGAACGTCGT
This sequence comes from Marmoricola sp., assembly GCA_051952795.1. Lineage (GTDB taxonomy): Bacteria > Actinomycetota > Actinomycetes > Propionibacteriales > Nocardioidaceae > Marmoricola. The sequence goes on along the minus strand of JBQCJL010000146.1, from coordinate 2,443 downwards.
AGAGCATCGTCGGCAGTCCAGCGGCCTCGGCGACGGTCGTGAAGTGTGCGAGGACCGCAGGCTGGGCGGGCTTGTTGTAGTAGGGCGTGACCAGGAGGATCCCGTCGGCGCCAGCCTTGTCGGCCTGCTCGGCCAGCTCGATCGAGTGGGCGGTGGAGTTGGTACCGACACCGGCGACCACCTTGCCGCGCCCGGCGACCGCATCGATGACCGCACGCAGGGTCTCGCCGTCCTCCTCGGTGGTGGTGGTGGGCGACTCCCCGGTCGTTCCGGAGACGACGACGCCGTCGTGTCCGTGGTTCATCAGGTGATCGGCGACCTTGGCGACACCGTCGAGGTCAACCGAGCCATCCGCCTTGAACGGCGTCGCCATCGCGGTGAGCAGGCGGCCGAAGGGTGCATCAGGAAGGCTCATGGGGCAAGGCTATCTGCCGGACTGCGTTAAGGGCGCGCCGATATGAGCGGCGGTCACCTACTGTCGTCGCGTGCTCGACGCCCTCCTCACCGGATTCCTCACCGGCCTCTCGCTCATCGTCGCCATCGGCGCGCAGAACGCCTACGTCCTGCGACAGGGCATCCTGCGGTCACACATCGGAGTCGTCGTCGGGCTGTGCGCGGTCTCCGATCTGGTCCTCATCGTGGCCGGCGTGAGCGGCGTCGGGGCGGTCGTCGGACGTGCCGGCGTGCTGCTGGACGTGGTCCGCTGGTTCGGGGTCAGCTTCCTGATCTGGTACGCGATCGGCTCGCTCCGGCGAGCGCGAACCGGGGACGCGCTGTTCGCCGCGGACGCCGAGCCGGTCGCCGAGTCGCGTGGTCGCGTGCTCGCCCGAGCCGCTGCCCTGACCTGGCTGAACCCGCACGTCTATCTGGACACGGTCCTGCTCGTGGGCTCGATCGCGGCGACGCACGACAAGGTCAGCGGCGGTCGCTGGTGGTTCGGCGCCGGCGCCGGACTCGCCAGCGTGGTGTGGTTCAACGGGCTGGGATTCGGAGCGACGCGGCTGGCACCGCTGTTGGCGCGACCACGCGCCTGGCAGTGGGTGGAGGTGTTCCTCGCCGCCACGATGATCCTCGTCGCCATACGGCTGGCGCTCGGGTGAGGTTGGGGTGGGCCGAGGGGCACCAGCGGCCCACCCCGTACATCGCTGCCGGGATTGACAGGTACACCGGACGATGCACTGGTGATTCGGAGTAGGTGGCCGGGTGGATTGGTCGGGCAGACTCGACATCATGGCTGACGCGGAGGTGGCGCTCGGCGGTGGCGATGTCACCGCAGGTGTGGTGCGTGTCGGTAACACGGTCCGCCGTCCGGTCGGCGCCCATAGTCCGGTAGTCCACCGCGTCCTCCGCCATCTCGAGGAAGCCGGATTCGACGGCGCACCGCGCTTTCTGGGCCTCGATCACCAGGGACGGGAGATCCTGTCCTTCATCGAGGGCGACGTCGCGGCCCGTCCCTGGCCCGCCTGGGTCGGAGACGAGAGCCGGGGGCTCTCGGTCGCTCGACTGCTGCGGCGGCTCGATGATTGCCTCGAAGAGCTCGGTTTACCGGAGGATCTCGCGCTGGACTCGGTCGCCGCCGTACCCGGAATCACTCCGACCTTCCTGGGCCATCGCGACGTGACGCCGGAGAACACGGTGTTCCGCGATGGCCAGGCATATGCACTCATCGACTTCGACCTCGTGCGTCCGTCGAGCCGGGTCGATGAAGTCGTGAACCTCCTGCTGTGGTGGGGCGGGTGGCTCGCGCCCGAGGATCGGTCGCCGGTCTTCGCTGGCGTCGACCCAGCCGTCCGAGGGCGCGCTCTTGTTGATGCGTACGGCCTGTCCGACGACGAGCGACTCCACGTTGTTCCTGTGGCGATGGCGACGGCGGAGCTCAGCTGGGACACCATGCGCCAACGCGCGCTCACCCTGGGCGGCGGTTGGGCGAGGATGTGGGAGGAGGGCGTCGGGGATCGGATCCGGCGTCGACAGCGCTGGTTGGAGCAGAGCAGCGACGTGTTGGGGTCAGCGCTGATCTGACGAGCGCCAGCAACGCACCACCGAGCACGCCGGGCCGAGCCCCCAGACCGCGAGTACGAGAGCGGCACCCGCAAAGCAAGCGGCTCCGGCGAGCGACACCAGTCCCTCCGCGGGATTCGCCTCGACGCCGACGGCAACGACGGTCAAGCCGTAGAGCATGCCGAGGGCAGCCCAGAGGCCGACCAGCCCGAGCCATGCTCGGCCCACCCTTCCGAGACATCCCGCCAGGTCCGCCACGTCTTGAGCGTACGGCTGACCGTGGTCGATCGGCATCGATCTGCGTCGATCAGAAAATGTCGGTGGTGGCTGGTGGAGTGGGTTCATGCCACCGACCACGACCACGATGACTGCCGTTGCGCCGGTGGTGGTGTTGGATCGGGCGGTTGCTGCGTTGGCGGCGCAGGAGCGGGCGGCGGTGGAT
>JBQCJL010000145.1:0-2109 GCA_051952795.1 Marmoricola sp. | reverse complement strand
AGCAGGCCCAGAGCCTGATCGACGAGGGCCGGGCGGAGCAGGAGAGTGCGCTGGAGGAGCTGCGCGGCGAGGTCGACCGCCTCACCAAGCGACGCGACGCGATCAGCGCTCAGCTGGGCGCGCTGCGCGACGTGGTGTCGGGCTTCAACGACGAGTAGGGCTCAGGCGGGTTCGCCGAGCTTCACGATCACGATCCCCACGAGCACCAGGCCGGCGCCGACGATCTGGATCGGTGACGGTACCTCTCCGAGGAGAACCGCGGCGAAGAGCATCGCCGTAAGGACCTCGAAGATCGCCACGAAGGATGCCAGCCGGGAGCCCAGCTTCCGGCTCGCAGCGATGCCGGTCACGTAGGCGATCGCCGCGGCCACCACACCGAGGAGCACCACCGGCAGCCACCACGGGACGCGGTGGCCACCGTAGACGGCGTCCGACGTCGACGCATGCAGGTGGAGCAGACCGAGCACGTCCAGGAGGACGACGGTGACCGCTCCGACGGCGAGGCCGCTGCCGGCCAGCGCCATCGGCGGGAGTCCGCTGTGGTCGTGCGCGGAGAGCACGAAGAAGACCGCGACGCAGGCCATGGCCAGAAGAGCCCAGGCCATCCCGACGGCGCTGACCCCTCCTCCGGAGAAGAGATTCAAGAGCGGGACCAGGCCGACGAGCACGATCAGTCCGCCGGTCACCGTCTTGCGGCTGGGTCGTTCGCCGTGGCGAGCCCACAGCCAGCCGATCACGGCGACCGGCGCCGTGTACTCGATCAACAGCGCGAGACCCACCTGCATGTGGGCCACTGCCTGGAAGTAGGCGATCTGGCAGCCCAGGACCGCGATCGCGCCGTAGGCCAGGACCATCGGCGCGTTCCGCAGCAGCAGGTGCGCCCGACCGCGCAGACTGATCGCCGTGGGAACCGCGAGCACGAGCGCTGCGATCACGATGCGGGCGCTCACCGCGGAAGCGGGGCTCCACCCGGCTTCGAACAGACCCTTGGCGAGGGTTCCGGACATCCCGAAGCTCATGGCGGACGCGAGCGCGAACGCGAGACCACCGCGTAGGTCCCGAGTCGGCGCCCCGATTTCGACGTCAGGAGCAAGAATGGTCATGACAAATGACGCTAGTTCATGGGCGGTAAGGTGTCAAAGTGCTTTTTGCTTATGACACGGAGACCAACCTCGCGGCTGCGGTCGTGCTGGTGAACTCCGCCGAGGATCCGGACACGCTCACCACGGTGTCCGAGCTCGATGCCTTCTACGCGGAGTACGGCTACACCGGCCGCCGCGACCGCACCCGTGCCGAGCTGGACCAGGTGCGCGCCGTGCGGCCGCGCCTACGCGCGCTGCTCACCGTCGGCCGCGACGACGCGGCGGCCCTGGTCAACGAGGTCCTGGCAGAGCACGCCGCGCTCCCCCGCCTCGTTCGCCACGACGGCCTGGACTGGCACATCCACGCGATCGACGACGATGCCCCGCTGGCTGCTCGCATCAGCGTCGAGACCGCGATGGCGCTCCTGGACCTGATCCGCATGGACGAGCTCAGTCGCCTGTCGGTCTGCGCCGATCCCGACTGCGCGGGTGTCGTGCTCGACCTGTCGCGCAACCGGTCGCGGAGGTTCTGCAGCGTGGCGTGCACCAACCGGGCGGCCGCTGCCGCCTATCGCGAGCGGAAGCGTCAGGCCTGATCGCCGGAGGCTGAGGAGCCGCGCAGCGGCGTCACGAAGCCACGAACGCTCGGAGCACCTCGACGAAGGTCGCCGGCTGTTCCGAGTGGACCCAGTGCCCGGCGCCCTTGATCACGATCTTCCGCACACGGGGGAACAGGCGCCTCATCACCGGGACGGCATCGTCCTTGATGTAGCCGGACGTCTCCCCTGCCAGCCAGAGCACCGGCCCCTCGTAGGGCGCAGCGTCGGAGAGTCGGGACGGCCAGCCGCTCAGCGCGTCGAGATCGCGGCCGAGGACCTCCAGGTTCGCCTGCCAGCGCCAGCTGCTGCCGTCGCGATGGAGGTTCTGGAGGAGAAAGGCCCGCACCCCGGCGTCCGGGGCGGCGTCGGTCATCGCCCGCTCGGCATCCGCCCTCGTCGTGATGGTGGCGAGGTCCATGGCCTGCATC
>JBQCJL010000144.1:0-4825 GCA_051952795.1 Marmoricola sp. | reverse complement strand
CGTCGGCGTCCTGCAGTCGGGTCGGGGACCGGCCCACTGCGAGCACCTCCGGGGCGTCGGCTGATGTACGCCACCGCGCGGACGGTGTCCCTCGCCGGCTCGGTGGGCCATGTCGTCGACGTGCAGGTGGACGTCAGTGCGGGACTGATCGCCGCCGTGATGGTGGGCCGTCCCGACGTCGCCATCACCGAGTCACGCGATCGTTGCCGGGCCGCGGTGCAGAACAGCGGCTTCGAATGGCCGGTCACACGGCGGATCACCATTCTGCTGTCCCCGGCGGACCTGCCCAAGCGCGGCAGTCACTTCGACCTGGCGATCGCGGTCGGGGTGCTGGTCGCGAGTGACTCCAAGATGCCGCGCCACGGCTTGGAGTCGGCGGTGTTCATCGGTGAGCTCAGCCTGGACGGACGAGTGCGGTCGGTGCCGGGCGTGCTGCCCATGGTCATGGCGGCACGGACCCGAGGTTGCACCACCGTCTATGTGCCCGAGCCGCAAGCAGCCGAGGCCGCGATGGTGGACGGCGTCGCGGTCTGGGGCGTGCGCTCCTTGGCCCAGGTGATGGCGCTGCTCACCGGAGCCGAGGTCCCGGACGCGCCCCCGGTCGAGCCGCTGACCGCGGCACCCCTCCTCGCCTGGGTCGAGGGCAGCAACGGCGACCAGGTCGACTACGCCGACGTGTTCGGGATGTCCGATGCCCGGTTCGGGTTGGAGGTGGCCGCGTCGGGCGGCCACCATCTGCTGCTCTCAGGACCCAAGGGCGCGGGCAAGACCACGCTCGCCGAAAGGCTGCCCACCATCCTGCCCGACCTGCACCGCGACGAGGCGCTGGAGCTGACGGCGGTGCACTCGCTCGCCGGCGCCCTGACTCCCGGAGCCGAGCTGATCCGACGACCGCCCTTCAGGGCACCGCACCATTCCGCTTCGCGGACGGCCGTTCTGGGCGGGGGCAGTGGCCGGGTCCGGCCCGGCGAGATCAGCAAGGCGCATCTGGGTGTTCTCTTCCTCGATGAGTTCCCGCTGTTTCCGGCCGACGTCATCGACGCTCTCCGGGAGCCGCTCGAGAGCGGACTCATCAGGCTCTCGCGTGGCGAGGAGGACGCCGTCTTCCCGGCCAAGGGCATCGTGGTGCTGGGGTGCAATCCCTGCCCGTGCGGCGAGTTCAGTGCCACCCGGGCCGATCATCGCTGCGAATGCTCGGAGGTCCGTCGCCGCGAGTACCGTCGTAAGCTGCGTGGCCCGGTGCTGGACCGCGTCGACATCACCCGGCACGTCGAACCGCTGCGGCCGCACGAGTACTCACCGACCTTCGGCGTACCGGAGTCCTCGGCCGCGATGGCGGCACGGGTCGCCGAGGCTCGCCATCGTCAGCACCACCGGTACCGCGCCGACCCCTGGCGACTCAACGGGCATGTCCCGGGGCCCGTGCTCAAGGCTCGGTGGCCCTTGGAGGAGGAGGCGGCCGCGAGTCTCCACGGTGAGGTCCTGTCCGGTGCCCTGACGCAACGCGGCGGCGTGCGAGTGCATCGGCTGGCGTGGACGGTTGCTGATCTGGCGGGCCGGTCCCGGCCCACGCTCAGTGATCTGCAGACCGCACTGCGCCTCCGCACGGGGGAGCCGCTGGATCTGCGTGCCCTGGACCAGCGAGGGATCGCGTGAGCGCGCCGCGCGGTGAGCGCGAGGCACGTGTCGTGCTCAACATGGCCGGCGAGCCGGGTCATGCACGGCTTGCGACGCTCCTCCCGGAGCTGGGTCCGATCGAGTTGGCGACGCGACTGAGCGAACGCGTCGAGGCGGTGGACCCGGAGACGACGCTCCGGTTGGCGGCCCGGGCGGGTCTGCGGTTCGTGATCCCCGGTGACGACGAGTGGCCGACCTCGCTCGACGAACTCGACCTCGCGCCCAGCCTCCATCAGCGTGCCGGCCCACCGGTCGGCCTGTGGCTGCGTGGCCCCGGTCATCTGCGCGAGCTGGCTGAGGGGTCGGTCGCGATCGTCGGCTCCCGATCCGCGACGACCTACGGCGAGACGATCGCGGGAGATCTCGGGGCGGGCTGCGCGGAGGCTGGCCATGTCGTGATCTCAGGTGGCGCCTTCGGAATCGACCAGGCGGCTCATCGCGGCGCATTGGTCCGAGGCCGGACGATCGCGGTGCTCGCCTGCGGTGCGGACAAGACCTACCCGAAGACCAGCCACGACCTGATCGAGCACATCGCCCGCACCACCCTCGTCGTGTCCGAGGCTCCGCTGGGTGGCGCCCCGCTCCAAGTCCGCTTCCTCGCCCGCAACCGCATCATCGCCGCTCTCGCCCGAGGAACGGTGGTGGTCGAGGCCGCCCTCCGCAGCGGCGCGCTCAACACCGCGACCTGGGCGAACCACCTCGGTCGGGTGGTGATGGGCGTGCCCGGACCGGTGACCTCGGCTACCTCCGCGGGCGTGCACGATCTGATCCGCACCCGCGGTGCCCAGCTGGTGACCCGACCCGCACATGTCGTGGAGGCCGTGTCCGGGCTCGGATTCCCGGCCGCGTCGTTACGCTCGAGGGATGGAGGAGGTCCAGGATCTGCCGGAGGCGATGGCGGCTGACCTGGGCGCCTTCGAGAGCCACCTCCGTCTGGAACGGAACCTCAGCGAGCACACCGTGCGCGCCTACCTCGGCGACGTGCACGGCGTGCTGCTGCACGCGGCGGCGCTCGGGCGGACCACGACCGCGGAGATCGACCTACGCGTGCTGCGTAGCTGGCTCGCTCGGGAGCAGACCCTGGGCAAGGCACGGACCACCTTGGCCCGCCGAGCCACCGCGGTGCGTGTCTTCACCGCCTGGGCCACCCGCACCGGGCGCGCGCCCAGCGACGCCGGCGCGACGCTGGCGAGCCCGAAGGCGCATCGAGTACTGCCGGACACGCTCGACAACGCCTCCCTGGACTCCGGTCTGGCCCACCTCGTCGAGGCCGCGTTCGACCCGGAGGCCGCCCCCGGTCCGGCGGCGCGGCGTGATCGGGCGCTGATCGAGATGCTGTATGCGACCGGCATCCGCGTGAGTGAGCTCTGCGGTCTCGACGTCGACGACGTCGACCGCCAACGCCGGGTGATCCGCGTGCTCGGGAAGGGTCGCAAGGAGCGCACCGTGCCTTACGGCATCCCTGCGGCCGAGGCCCTGGACGCCTGGCTGGCGGTCCGCAGCGTCTGGGCGAGGAGTACCTCCGGACCCGCCCTGTTCCTCGGTGCGCGCGGTGCCCGGATCGACCCCCGCGTCGTCCGAGCGCTGGTCTACAAGGTCTTCGGAGACGAGGAGACCGGCCACCGGATCGGGCCGCATGGGCTGCGGCACACCGCGGCCACCCACCTCTTGGAGGGCGGGGCCGATCTGCGCGCGGTCCAGGAGTTGCTCGGTCATGCATCCCTGGCCACGACGCAGATCTACACCCACGTATCCACCGATCGGATCAAGAAGGCATACCGCCAGGCGCATCCACGGGCGTGAGCGGCAGTAACCGCACCCGAGCGGGGGCTCCGATCAGGCGGAGAGGGTCGAGATACTTGTTGCCGCGGAGCCATCCCCAGTGCAGGCAGGCCGCGGGCAGGCAGTGACTCCCGCCCAGCTCCAGGGTCCCGATCCGCTCGCCCGCCGCGACCACCTCCGAGACCGCCACCTCCGCCGTCACCGGCTCGTAGCTGGTGCGGGTGTCTCCATGGCGGATCACCACCACCCCGCGTCCAGCGATGACGCCGGCGAAGGACACGGTGCCGCCGACGCTGGCGTGCACCGGGGTGCCGATCGCGCCGGCCAGATCGACGCCCCGATGGCCCGCCGCCCAGGCGCCGCTGGGCGCCTCGAAGCCGCGGATGACGGTCGGTGGCTCGATCGGCCACACGCCGTGGAGCGCCACCACCGCTCCGAGCGCGCTGAACAAGGTGCTGAGGAGTTCCATCGGGCTATCGTCGGCAGACGCCGCCATCGGTCCGAGGGCGTGGGCGCATCGCTGTGGAGAACCGCGCTCCTGACGGCCTGTTGAGCGTTTCGACAACGCCCGGGCGAGCGCCTAGAATCGTCCCAACAGGCCCGCAAGGGTCTGATTTCGCACGCCCGCATTCCAGGTGCCACATCTGGGTGAGGATCTTGGTCCCGGTTCGCCGGGTGGGTCCCACGTCGGGCGTCAGGGCCGCGAGCACCCGCTCAAGGCGACAACTGAGAACCGACATAAAGGAATACGGCATGGCCGTCGTCACCATGCGCCAGCTCCTCGAGAGCGGCGTCCACTTCGGGCACCAGACCCGTCGCTGGAACCCCAAGATGAAGCGCTTCATCATGACTGAGCGCAATGGCATCTACATCATCGATCTGCAGCAGTCGCTGTCGTACATCGACTCCAGCTACGCGTTCATCAAGGACACCGTCGCCAAGGGCGGGACCATCATGTTCGTGGGCACCAAGAAGCAGGCCCAGGAGGCCATCGCCGAGCAGGCGACCCGCGTGGGCATGCCCTACGTCAACCAGCGCTGGCTCGGTGGCATGCTCACCAACTTCCAGACGATCTCCAAGCGCCTCTCGCGCCTCAAGGAGCTCGAGGAGATCAACTTCGACGACGTCGCGGGCTCGGGTCGCACTAAGAAGGAGCTCCTGCAGATGAAGCGGGAGCACATCAAGCTCGACAAGAGCCTCGGTGGCATCCGTGAGATGAGCCGGACGCCCTCCGCGGTCTGGATCGTCGACACGAAGAAGCAGCACCTCGCCGTCGAAGAGGCCCGCAAGCGCCGGCTCCCGATCACCCGCATCCTGCACACCACCAGCGACCCCGCCGAGGTCGACGTCCCGCCCCCGGGCCACG
>JBQCJL010000143.1:0-3062 GCA_051952795.1 Marmoricola sp. | reverse complement strand
AGGGCGATCCAGCGATGGTTGTACGGCAGCAGCCCGAACTGGCGGACGGTGTAGCGTCCGTAGGCGTCCGGTCCCCAACCGCCCTTGAACTGGGCGCCGGACCAGACGCCGAGCCCCCAGCGCTGGGACAGGACGACCTGCCCCATCAGGGACTTGACCGTCCGCGCGGCCGTGAGTGTGGAGCAGGACAGCCGGGTCGCGAAGATCGCCTGCTCGTGCAAGGACCAGGTCGAGAGGCCGAAGTACATGCTCCGGAAGGCGGTGTGGTGGTCGCCGAAGCTCCACAGCAGGCGATCCACGGCGGACGCGGCCTGGCTGCCGGTGCCCAGGGATAACCAGAGTGCGTGTGCGGCACTGTTGTTCGAGGCGGTAATCGCTTGCACCACCTCGCGCTTGATGGTGGCCGACGTCGGATGCTTGAGCAGCGCCTCGATCGCCACTGGAACCTTCGCCGTCGACCAGGCGGTGCCGCTCGACCAGTTGCCGACGAACAAGGGCGTTCGGGCTCCGATCCGATCGGTGGCGATCAGCACGCCGACCCGTCCGGTGATGCCACTGATGGCCGGAGCGAGGGTGCGGTCGGTCAGCGGCGGCGGTGTCGTGCCGGCGGCGATCGGTGAGAGTGCGAGGACGAGCGCGACGAGGAGCCCGCAGCCGAGGACGAGCAGGGAACGGGGCGTCGGCTTCATGACTACCTCCTCGTAGCGAGCGACCCGTAGCGCTCCATGCGCTGCCATTTCAGCGGGAGGCCGCTGAAGGCGGTGAACAGAGACTGGATGACGACCAGGTACATGAGCTGGCGATAGACGAACTGCTGGAGGGGCAGTGTCCACAGCGGTCCCATGCGCTCGTCGTCCAGATGGAAGGCGTAGACCGCCATCGCGAACTGCAGGATGAGGAAGCCCAACCACACCAGCGCGACCCGCACCGGATCGAGGAAGGCGAAGCCGTAGATGGCGAAGACGTCGACTGCCGGTGCCAGGAGGGGCAGCAGGATCTGGAAGATCAGCAGGTAGACCAAGCCCCGACGGCCGAGCTTGCCCGCTTGGCCGGACTGGAAGCTGGTGGCACGGTGCTTCCACATCGCCTGGAACGTGCCGTACGACCATCGGTAGCGCTGCTTCCAGAGCGCACCGAGGCTTGCCGGCGCCTCGGTCCATGCGATCGCGCGCTCCTCGTAGACCACCCGCCACCCGCTGCGACACAGGGCCATCGTCAGATCGGTGTCCTCGGCGAGCGTGTCCGAGCTGACGCCGCCGATGGCGAGCAGGGCCTTCTTGCGGAAGCCGCCGATGGCGCCGGGGACGGTCGGCATGCACTGCGCGACGTCGAACAGCCTGCGGTCGAGATTGAACCCGATGACGTACTCGATGTGCTGCCAACGACCCAGCAGCCCCCCGCGGTTGAGCACCTTGGCGTTGCCGGAGACGGCGCCGACCGCGGGGTCCGCGAACGGCTGGATGAGCGTGCGGATGGTGTCGGTCTCGAACACGGTGTCACCGTCGACCATCACGATGAGCTCGTTGCTCGCGGCTGCGATGCCGGCGTTGAGCGCGGACGGCTTGCCACCATTGGCCTTGCGGATCAGCCGGACGCCGGGCAGGTCGAGCCCTGCCACGATCGCGGCGGTGCGGTCGGTCGAGCCGTCGTCGACGACGATCACCTCGAGCGGGTGGTCGGAGGCGAGGATGGAGCGGATCGCCGCCTCGATGCCGGCCTCCTCGTTGTAGGCCGGCACCACGACCGTCACCGGCTCGGTGATCCCCCCAGCGGGCCGGCGGATCCGTCGGTGCCGTGCTGCCGCCGCGATGACGAGCACCCCCCGAAGCAGGCTGATGAACCCCGCGATGAACAGGACGGCGTCCAAGGCGTTCACGGCCACCTCGGAGGCCTTGATGCCGAGGACGAGGGCGTTCCCGGCGATGCGCTCGCCGGTGGACGCCGGCGTCTGGACGGCTCGAAGGCCCATCGCCTGGCTCACCGTCTCGAATCGGAAGCCCTTGCGCTCCAGCAGCGGGATCAGCCGCTCGAGCGCCGCGACGGTCTGACTGCGGTCACCACCGGCATCGTGCATCAGGAGCACTTGGCCCGCGCGCGAGCGGGGAGTCGCGTTCCGCACGATCCTGGCGACACCGGGCCGGGTCCAGTCCTCGGAGTCCACCGTCGTCAGCACGGTCAGGTAGCCGGCATCCGCGGCATTGCGGATGACCGCCATCATGCGGTTGTCGACGGCGTCGTTCTCCGAGCTGTAGGGAGGTCGGAGAAGCGCGGTGCGCAACCCGGTGATGCCGGCGACCACGAGCTGGTCGTCGTTGATCTCGAGCCGCTGCCACCACCACGGCAGAGTGGTGAGGTCGGCGTGGGTAAGGGTGTGGATCCCGATCTCGTTGCCGTCGGCGACGGTTTGGCGAACCAGATCCTCGTTGTTGAGAGCTTGCGTTCCGACCACGAAGAAGGTCGCGGGAACGTGGTGGGCCCGCAGCACCCGGAGGATCTTCGGGGTCCAGTCCGGGTCCGGGCCGTCGTCGAAGGTCAGGGCGATCACGCCGCGGTCGGGACGGACGGTGCGCACCTTGCCGCCGCGCGCGTCGATCAAGGGGCCACCGGTGGCGACGGCCTGCGGCACCTGGCTCGTGGAGCCGGGCGGGCGGGCGTCGCGGGAGACTCCGAACAGGTGATGGGTGTAGCCCTGCAGCAACAACGTCAGGAAGAGCGCGATCAACAGGGCGCTGAGCACGATCCAGTGGATCCGGGGCTTGACCTCGCGTGCCGCTGATCGGCGCGGGCTCACGGACGCAGGGCCCGACCGTGCGCGCTGGGTGCGGTCGTGGGCCGATGCGTGGTGCCGGGAGCCGACGACGCCTTGCCATGAGCCGTGGTCGTGGTCACCGTCGGATGCGGGGTGTGGTGCGCGGTGGTAGCGACGGCCGTCGGCTTGGCCGTGGGCAGCGCGGCCGGCTTGGTCGCGCTACCCACCTTCGCCGACGGCGTGCTGGAGGCTGTCGGCACGGCCTTGAGCGGCCCGATGGTGGGGCCGGTCGTCGGCTGGGCGGCCGGTACGT
>JBQCJL010000142.1:0-2961 GCA_051952795.1 Marmoricola sp. | reverse complement strand
CGCTGATCTGGCGGTCGGATGCTGCCGAGACCTCGGAGCATGCGAACCGTGACGATCCCAGTCGCGATATCGCCGACCTCATCATCCTGTGCGCCGCGGGCGCGAGTGTGGTGGCGGTGGGGGCGGTGTTGTTCCAAGCGAAGCACCGCAGCAGCGCGACGCCCGTGGAGGTGGCGATCGCGCTGACCTCGATCATGCTGTCGTGGCTGCTGGTCCACACCGTGTTCACCTTGAAATACGCGCGTCTGTACTACGTCGGAGAAGACGGAGGCGTCGACTTCAACCAGGACGAGCCGCCGCGCTACAGCGACTTCGCCTACCTGGCTTTCACCATCGGGATGACGTTCCAAGTCTCCGATACCGACATCACGTCGACGGCGATCCGCAGGACCGCTCTGCGGCAGGCGCTGATCGGCTTTCCGCTCGTCGTATTGATCACGGCGGCGGCCATCAACCTGGTGGCCGGCCTGGCCTAGAGTGTCTGCCGTATCCCGCCAGCCGCAGCAGAGCGCCGGCGTTATCAGGAGGCAACTTCATGGGTCGTTTTGACGGTCGCGTCGCGGTCATCACCGGTGGCGCGCGCGGTATCGGTGCGGGCATCGGCCAGCGCTTCGCCGAGGAGGGCGCGGCAGTCGCACTCCTCGACCTCAACGAGGAGGCCGCCGCGGAGACCGCAGCCGGTCTGGGTGCGACCAAGGCCATCGGTATCGGCTGCAACGTCAGCGACGCCGCCTCCGTCGACGCGGCGGTGGCCCGCGTCCTCGAGGAGCTCGGTGGGTTCCACATCCTCATCAACAACGCGGGCGTCACCCGCGACAACCTGCTCTTCAAGCTCACCGAGGAGGACTGGGACCTGGTCATGGGCGTGCACCTCAAGGGCGCGTTCCTCATGAGCAAGGCTGCGCAGAAGACCTTCGTCGAGCAGCGCTACGGCAAGATCGTCAACCTCTCGAGCATCTCCGCGCTGGGCAACCGCGGTCAGGCGAACTACTCGGCGGCCAAGGCCGGCGTCCAGGGCTTCACCCGCACCCTCGCGCTGGAGCTCGGTCCCTTCGGCGTGAACGTCAACGCGATCGCACCCGGCTTCATCGCCACCGAGATGACCGACGACACGGCTCGCCGCCTCAAGATGGACGTCGACGAGTTCCGTCGCCTGAACGCCGAGGCCAACCCGGTCAAGCGCGTCGGCGCGCCGGCTGACATCGCCGCTGCCGCCGCATTCCTCTGTGCCGACGAGGCCTCCTACATCACCGGGCAGACCTTGTATGTCGACGGTGGCGGGAAGCTGTAAGGGTTAGCGACGCGACTCTAAGAAGTCCATGAGATTGGTCTCCAAACGGCCCCGCCTCCACGTGAGGCGGGGCCGTTTGGGTAAGAGTTGTCCTATGACTTCCCCGTTCATGAAGGCACGCCTCGGGCGTGTGGCAACTGTTGGGCTGGCCGTCGCGCTGGCGGGATCCCTCGCTGCGTGCGGGTCGTCGCACAAGAATGTGGCCGGCCAATCGACGACCGGTGGCGCGGCGCTTCAGGCCGTCTGGCCGCTCACCGGTCTGCCGCAGTCGTCCCAGCCGACTCACCCCGTGATGGTGGCGAAGATCCCCAACACTCCGGAGGCCAACCCCCAAGAGGGCCTCGGCCAAGCGGACCTCGTCAGCGAGGAGCTCGTGGAGGGTGGCATCACCCGCCTCGCGGTCTTCTTCGACTCGGTGATGCCGGGCGTCGTCGGACCCGTTCGGTCCATGCGCGCGTCCGACCTCGGGCTGGTCAAGCCCACGCACGGCATCCTGGTCTCCAGCGGCGCCGCCGGACAGACGATCGGGGTGCTCAACCGAGCACACCAGCGGTTCATCCAGGAGGACGAGGGACGCGGGTTCTTCCGGGCCGGCTACCCGCGGGTGGCGCCGTACAACCTGCTGGATCGGCTCAGCCAGACCGTCTCGTACTTCGTCAAGGGTGCGGCTCGCCCGCGTCCGTACTTCGAGTTCGCTCCCGCCGCGACGCGGCTCACCGGCGTCAAGGCCACCAAGATCGCGGTCCGCTTCAGCGGATTCCGCACCACGCGCTTCGTCTACACCGGTGGGCACTACCTGAACACCAACGCCTACTCGGGGAAGAACCCGTTCCGCGCGGACAACGTGATCGTGATCCGGGTGCGCGAGGGTGACGCGGGCTACCTCGACCCCGCCGGCAATCACGTGCCCGAGTCGATCCTGACGGGCAAGGGCCAGATGACGCTGTTCCACAACGGTGTCGCGGCCCAGGGCATCTGGTCGAAGGCCGGGAACAGCGCGACCTTCGTGTTCAAGACGGCCAAGGGTGCGGTCATCAAGGTTCCCGCCGGCCGGACGTACCTGGAGCTCTGCCCGGTCAATGGTGCCGGTGGCGGGTTGTCCTTCAGCTAGTCCTCGACGACCCCGTCGTGGGCATCCGCGACGGGGTCGCTGAGGGAGATCCCGGAGTCGGCGAGCGATCGCAGACCCGCCAGGATGAACGACAGCGCGGCCTCGACCCGTGCGACGGTCACCTCGGGGTCGATCGCCGCCGTGACGGACTCGCCGGCCGCTGACATCGCTCCGAAGAAGATGCGGCTGAAGGTATCCGCCATGTCGTCGCTGAGCTCGTACGCGGACGACGCGACCACGGTCCGCACCAGGTCGTTGATCATCGAGTAGCTGGAGCGCTCCTCCTGCTCCCGGAAGCGCTCGTAGCCGATCACCGCGGGTCCGTCCTTGATTACGACGCGCTGGTAGGAGCGGTTCTGGACCACGTCGAGGAATGCGCGGAGGCCCAGAGCCGCCTTCTCCCAGGGGTCCTTGGACTTCTTCAGCGCCTTGCGCATGGCGCTCGCGGCGTCCGCCTCGGTCTTCTCGAAAACGGCCTCGAAGAGGGCCTGCTTGCCCGAGAAGTGGTGGTAGAGAGCGCCCTTGGTCACTTTGGCTCGCGACACGATGGTGTCCAGGC
>JBQCJL010000141.1:0-6633 GCA_051952795.1 Marmoricola sp. | reverse complement strand
TTGGCCATCAGGCACCGGCCTTGGCGAGGGTGTTGACCGCGGTCACGATGCGCTCGAGGTCGGCCTCGGTCACCGAGGGGTGCACCGGAAGCGACAGACACTCCTGAGCGGCCTGCTCGGTGTTCGGGAGCTCCACGTCCACCTGGAAGGGCTTCAACCGGTGGTTCGGGACCGGGTAGAACATCCCCGAGCCGACGTTGTACTCCTCGCGCAGCGCCGTCGCGAGACCGTCGCGGTCCTCGGCGACCCGGATCGTGTACTGGTGGTAGACGTGCACCGCGCCCTCGGCGACCGGAGGCGTGGTGACGCCCTCGAGGTTCGTGGAGAGAAACGCGGCGTTCTCCTGGCGCTTCGCGGTCCAGGCGTCCACCTTGGTGAGCTGGACCCGGCCGATGGCCGCGTGGATGTCCGTCATCCGGTTGTTCAGGCCGACGACCTCGTTGTGGTACTGCTGCAGCATCCCCTGGTTGCGGTAGAGGCGCAGGTTCCGCTCGACGGTCTCGTCCGCGGCCGAGACCATGCCGCCCTCACCGGAGGTCATGTTCTTGGTCGGATACAGCGAGAACATCGCGAAGGCACCGAAGGCGCCCACCGGGGTGCCGTTGAGCGATGCTCCGTGCGCCTGGGCGGCGTCCTCGAACAGGAGCAGGTCGTGCTTGGTGGCGATCGCCTGGAGCTCGGCCATCTTGGCCGGGTGACCGTAGAGGTGCACCGGCATGATCGCCTTGGTGCGCTCGGTGATCGCGGCCTCCACCGAGGCCGGGTCGAGGGTGAAGTCGTCGAGCGCGATGTCCACGAACACGGGCGTGGCACCGGTCAGAGCGACCGAGTTCGCGGTCGCGGCGAACGTGAACGACGGCACGATCACCTCGTCGCCGGCACCGACGCCACACGAGAGGAGGCCCAGGTGCAGACCCGAGGTGCCCGAGTTCACCGCGACGCACGCGCGGTTCAGGCCGAAGTGCGCGGAGAACTCCTCCTCGAAGGCCTTCACCTCGGGGCCCTGGGCCAACATGCCCGAGCGCATCACACGGTCGACCGCGGCACGCTCCTCGTCACCGATCAGTGGCTTGGCGGGCGGAATGAAGTCGTTCACTTGCTGGCCTCCGTGTCTGTGGGCTCGAGCGTTTCGTTGCTTTCGACATAGGTCTCGCCGGTCTGGGGGCAGATCCAGGTGCCGTCGCCCCGGCTCTCCAGCGGCACGCCGGCGCGTCCGACCCAACCCAGACGCTTGGCGGGAACCCCCGCGACGAGGGCGAAGTCCGGAACGTCCTTGGTCACGACGGATCCGGCGGCCACCAGCGCCCACCGACCGATCGTGACCGGGGCGACGCAGACCGCGCGCGCACCGATCGACGCGCCGGTGCGGCAGGTGACCCCGACCGCCTCCCAGTCGTCTCCACGCTTGAGCGTTCCGTCCGGCGCGATTGAGCGCGGGAAGTGGTCATTGGTGAAGACCACCGCGGGACCCACGAACACACCGTCCTCCAGGACGGCGGGCTCGTAGACGAGCGCGTAGTTCTGCAGCTTGCAGTTGTCGCCCATGGTGACCCCGGTGCCGACGTAGGCGCCGCGTCCGACGATGCAGTTCTCGCCGAGCACCGCATCCTCGCGAACCTGGGCGAGATGCCAGATGCTCGACCCCTCACCGATCTGGGCGTTGTCGGCGACGTCCGCCGACTCCACGATGCGTACGGCCATCAGTCGACCTTGGAGCCGTCGCCGACCCGCAGGTAGGTGACGCCCGGGAAGTTGGCCGGATCCGCGATGCCGCGACCGTCGACGAAGACCGAGACGCCGGGAAGGTCCTCGGCGGTGAGGTCCTTGTACTGCGCGTGATCGGCCTGGACGATGACGACCTCCACAGGCTCGCCCAGGTGGTAGGCGTCCCAGCCGAACTTGGCCAGCTCGTCATCGCTGTACATCGGGTCGTTGACACTGACCTCGGCGCCCGCCTCGCGGAGGGCGTCCACCGTCGCGAAGACACCGGAGAACGCCGTCTCCTTGACCGCGCCGCGGTAGGAGGCTCCCAGCACCGCGACCTTCTTGCCGGCCAGCGAGCCGCCGGCGGCGCCGGCCGCGAGACCGACGGTGTAGGACGGCATGTCGGCGTTGGCCTGGCGCGCGGCGCGGACCACCGTGGCGTCCGGGTCGGTCCACAGATAGAGGCGCGGGTAGACCGGGATGCAGTGTCCGCCGACCGCGATACCCGGCCGGTGGATGTGGCTGTAGGGCTGGGAGTTGCTGGCCTCGATCACCTGGTAGACGTCGATGCCGTTGGCGGCGGCGAACTTGCCGAACTGGTTGGCCAGGCCGATGTTCACGTCGCGGTAGGTGGTCTCGGCGAGCTTCGCCATCTCGGCGGCCTCCGCCGAGCCGAGGTCCCAGACGCCGTTGCCGCGCTCGAGGTCGGGGCGCTCGTCGAACTGCAGCACCTGCTCGTAGAACTTGGTCGCCTTGGCCGCGCCCTCGGCGTCGAGGCCCCCGACCAGCTTGGGGTACTTGCGCAGGTCCTCGAACACCCGACCGGTGAGCACGCGCTCGGGCGAGAACACCAGGTGGAAGTCCGTGCCCTCCGTCAGACCGGACAGCTCCTCGAGCTTCGGCTTCCACCGGGTGCGCGTGGTGCCGACCGGGAGGGTCGTCTCGTAGATGACCAGGGTCTTGTTCTCAGCGCGCAGGCCGCGCGCGATGTCCTCGGTGGCGGAGTCCATCCACCCGAAGTCGGGGCGCGCCTCGTCGTCGACGAACAGCGGCACGACCACGACCACCGCGTCGGACTTCGAGACCGCGTCGGCGGTGTCCGTGGTGGCGCTCAGCGTGCCAGCGGCAACCGCCTCGGCGAGGTAGTCCTGGAGGTGCGCCTCACCCGGGAACGGCTCGATGCCGGAGTTGACCAGCTCCACGACCTTCTCGGAGACGTCGGCACCGATCACCTCCTGGCCCGATCGGGCGAACTGCACTGCGAGGGGAAGGCCGATCTTTCCAAGACCGACGACCGTGATCAGCAACGACTGCTCCTCTGGTTCGTAGCTATGTCCGGACATGCGACAGTCCTGCGGTGCAGGGGCCGCGCCCGGGCGAGAGTCTAGTCGCGAACGTCCCGCGCGCCCTGATCGGCGCTCCGCGCCGAGCCGTGATGCAGCGCACCGGGTTCGGCGGCGGCCGAGAGATGCTTCATCGTGCGCGCCGAGAACAGCGCCCGGAGGACGTTGCGCGCCTCCCCGACTCCCCCGCGGAGCGGTGAGAGCAGTGTCACGATGAGCGCGATCAGCCACGGCTTCAGCCGGACGGCCAGGTTGCCCCCGTAGCGGAAGTGGACCACGAAGAGGTTGCGATACATGTAGAACCCCTTCCAGCCGTCGAGGGCATGCTGCTGGTCGAAGTCGAGCTGGCGGACCAGCACCGCGTCGCGCAGGCAGACGATCGGGAACCCGGCACGCCGGGCCCGGACCGCGAAGTCCACGTCGTCGTAGAAGATGAAGAACGCCGGGTCCGGAAGACCCACCGCATCCACCACCTCCCGCCGCACCAGGAACCCCTCGAAGGCCACGTTCTCGACGCCCACCTCGGGGGGCATCTCGGCGCGTGTCGCATAGGTGGAGTCGACGCTGGCGGTCTTCGGCCGGATCGCGAGCGGGTTGTCGAGGTCGAAGCGGACGGCGGCCTTCTCCACGAGGCGGCCCTGGAGGTCCTCGCGGACGGCCATCTGGCAGGGACCCGGATGGGCCAGCATCACCGCCACGAAGTCCGGTGCCGGAATGACGTCGTCGTCGATCAGGAGGAAGCGGTCGTGCCCGTCCTCCCAGGCGGTGCGCAGGCCCAGGTGGAAGCCGCCGGCCCCGCCGAGGTTGTCGGCGGCTCGGATCACCCGGAGCGGCAGACCCTGCCAGGACGCGAGCAGCTCCGCGGTGTGGTCCGAGCTCGCGTTGTCCACGACGTAGATCGCGTCGAGCGGCCGGGACTGGCGGGCGAGGCCGTCCAACAGCCCGGGCAGCATCGCGGCGCGGTTGTAGGTCACCACCACCGCGGCGACGGACTCGGCGGTCATGGCGAGCTCCGGTTCTGGAGGAAGCGGGCGTGGCCCGAGAAGTCACCACGGAGGCCGGCGGCGATGCCCTCGGCGCTCAGCTTGATCCGGCGCACCGAGGGTCGGGTGAAGCTGTAGAACCACACCGTCTTCACGATGAAGGCGAGCACGTGCAGCCATCCCCGGTACTCCCGCAGGTTGACCACGTTGTTGCGCGCCATGCAGTAGTGCTTGAGGTCGCTCGGCGTGTGGTTGTACGTGGTCCGGCCGAACATCATCGGAGTTCCGAGGTCGTCGGTGGCCGGGTGCAGGAAGTGCGCGTCCACGACCGTGGCGATCCGTGCCCCCGCGCGCTCGGCACGCAGCCGGTACTCGTGGTCGTCGCCCCAGATGAAGAACTCCTCGCGAGGAAGTCCGATCCGGGCCACGAGCTCGCGCGTCACCAGGACGCCGTTGAAGGGGATCACGATGTCGGCCAGGAGCCCGCGGGTGTCCGCGGCGGCCTCGACGTCGGCCATACGGGAGACCACCGACGTGCGACCCGGCAGCCGGATCGGGAAGCACAGCTGCGAACGGTCGCCCTCGGCCAGGACCGCCGGACCCCAGAAGTCCAGCTCACCGGAGAACTCCAGCAGCCTGCCGAGGCAGTCGCGATCGGGGACGCCGTCGTCATCCATCAGCCAGGCGAGGTCGGCGCCTCGTTCCATGGCCGCCGCCAGGCCGGTGTTGAATCCGCCGGCGCCTCCGGTGTTGGCGGGCAGCGCCACCACGTGTACGGGCACACCCTTCGCGCCGAGCCCGGCGAGGAGCTCGGCCGTGCCGTCGGTCGACGCGTTGTCGACGACGATCACCTCGTCGAGCCGCGCGGTCGCGCGCAGGACGTCGAGCAGCCGGCTCAGCATCACGCGGCGGTTGAACGTCACGACGACGGCCGCAACACGCGGATCTGAGCCTGGCACGGCCAGAACCCTATCGAGCGCGGCGCTCGCCGTGCTGCCTCGACGCGTCGGAGTCGCGTCCGACGAGGATCTCCGCCTTCTTCGCCAGGCGGTGCGCCCGGCGGATCTCGGCCTCGCGCATCCGCCGCTCCTCGGCGGGCGTCTCGGGCGTGAGCGCCGGTACCTCCCGCGCATCGCCGTTCTCGTCGACGGCGACGAAGACGAGGTAGGCGGACGCGACATGGACCGGCTCGATGCCGGCCTGGTTCCAGGGCTCCGCCTCGACCCGGACGCCCACCTCCATCGACGTTCGGCCGGCCCAGTTCACCTGGGCGCTGGCGCGCAGGATGTCCCCGACATGGACAGGCGCCAGGAACGCCATCTCGTCCATCGCGGCCGTGACCGCGGGACCTCCGCTGTGGCGGCCGGCGGCTGCGCCGGCGGTCGAGTCCACCAGCCTCATCACGACGCCGCCGTGGACGTTGCCCAGGAGATTCGTGTGCGTCACATCGGCCAATAGGGTCAACGTCACACGTCCGTAGGCTGGCGGGTGCCCGCCCGGTCCCTGAGAATCCACAGTCCGCACGGTAGCGTCGAACCCATGCCCTTGGGACCTCACGATCCGAACGACGGCACGCCCCAGGGCGACGGCGAGGACTTCGACTGGCTGTACGGCGAGCGTGGCAATCGGCAGCGGGACGACGCCACCCGGATGATGCCCACCGTGCCGCGATCCGACAGCGCTCAGGCACCGCGATCGCGGTTCACGCCACCGCCGATCACGCCGGGTCCGGATGGGCGCATCCTGCAGCCGCAGCGCCCCAGTGGCCCGCGCCCGCCGCAGACGCGGATCAAGTGGAAGCGGGTGCTGCTGCTGTTCGTGGTGCTGCCGCTGGTGGCCTGGCTCGCGTTCCTCATCGCCGTCCCGGCGATCTCGTGGGGCAAGATCGAGCGGGTCGACGCCTTCCCGTCGGGGGCACGCCCGAGCGCCGGCCAGGGGACCAACTATCTGCTCGTGGGATCGGACAGCCGACGCGGGCTCTCGGCGGACCAGCGCAAGAAGCTGGGGCTCGGCAACGTCGCCAGGGACGCCGGGCGCACCGACACGATCATGATCCTGCACTTGGGCAGCGGCCCGTCGACGCTGGTCTCGATCCCCCGCGACTCCTGGGTCCACATTCCCGGCCACGGGATCGGCAAGATCAACTCCGCCTTCTTCTACGGCGGCCCGAAGCTGCTCGTGCAGACGGTCGAGCAGGACACCGGCCTCCGGATCGACCATTTCGTGGAGATCGGGCTCGGCGGCTTCGTCAATGCGGTCGATGCAGTCGGAGGGGTGAGGATCTGCCCCACCTCCAACCTCAACGACAAGCTCGCCGACCTGCACATCAAGAAGGGCTGCCAGGGCGCTGACGGCGCCACCGCTCTGGCATGGGCGCGTTCCCGCCACGCCTTCGCGCTCGGGGACATCGCGCGCGAGCAGCACCAGCGCGAGATCGTCCACGAGGTGGGGCAGAAGGCCAAGTCCATCTGGACCTTCGTCCTGCCGTGGCGCTACATCGCGATCAACAACGCCGCTGTCACCGGACTGCGCGTCGACAAGCAGATGAGCATCTGGAACATGATCTCGTTCGCCCGTGCCATGGGCGGCGTGGGCAAGACCTG
>JBQCJL010000140.1:0-3379 GCA_051952795.1 Marmoricola sp. | reverse complement strand
CAAGCTCAACCGCAACGAGTGCAAGTTCGGCGTCAATAGATGCAAGGTCGGCGGAAATAGGGGCAAGGTCGGCGGCGGGGGTCAGCCGGCGAGCTCGGCCAGTTCCGTGAGCTTGGTGCGGACCTGGGCCAGGGAGGGGTTGGTGTGCGCCGTGCCATCGCTGTAGACCAGCGTCGGCACGGTCTGGTTGCCGTTGTTGACCTGAGCGACGAGGTCGGCGGCTGACGGGTCCTGCTCGATGTCGACGATGGCGTACTCGATGCCCTCGCGGTCGAGCTGTGACTTCAGCCGATGGCAGTAGCCGCACCACGGCGTCGTGTACATCGTGAAGGTCGCCTCGGACATCAGAACCCTTTCTCAGGACTTGAGGGAGCCGGCGGATGCCGACTCCCTCAAGTGACAGCATCGGGCTAGGCGCCCATTCCCGACCTCAGCTGAAGCCGTTCGCCTTCAGCCACTGAGCCGCGACGGCGGCAGCGCTCGGCTTGCTCGCGCCATCGAACTGGGCGTTGAGCTGGAGCAGTCCGGCGGTGGTCAGCTTGGACGACACCTCATCGAGGACCTTGGTGATCGCTGCCGTGTCCGCGTCCTTGCGGATGAGCGGGATCACGTTCTGCGCCGCGATCAGGTGCTTCGGGTCCTGCAGCGTGACGAGGTGGTTGGCCACGATCGATGAGGTGGTGGAGTAGATGTCCGCCACGTCGACCTGACCCGAGGTGAGTGCCTTCAGCGTCGCGGGCCCACCGCCATCGGAGATCGCGGTGAACGTGATGCCGGTGATGCCGTAGAGCGATCCGAGGCCGGGGATGCCGTAGGAGCGCGTCTTGAACTCGGGGTTGGCGGCGAGCTTGAGATTGGGCACCTTCTTCAGGTCTGCGATCGTCTTGAGGCCGTACTTGGATGCCTCGGCCGACGTGACGTTGAGGGAGTCCTTGTCCTCGGCGGCCGAGGGGGTCAGCACCTCGAGCTTGCTCGGCAACGCGGTCTTCAGAGCGTTGAGCACGTCGGTCGAGGACGAGGCGGTCGCCTTCGGCTGGAAGTACGTCAGCAGGTTGCCGCTGTACTCCGGGAAGAGCGAGATGGTGCCGTCCTGGAGAGCGCCGATGTAGGCCTCGCGCTGCCCGATGTTGAGCTTGGTCGACGCCTTGATGCCGCGCGCGTTCAGTGCGCCGGCGTAGATCTCGGCCAGCACCTCGCTCTCACCGAAGGAGGCCGAGCCCACCACGATGGTCTTCGATCCCGAGCCGCCGCCGGAGTTGGTGGTGGTGGGGTTGCTGCCGCAGGCCGCCAGTGAGAGGCCCAAGGCTGCCGTGAGCGCTACCCCGGTAGCGCGACCGATGCTGCGGTACTTCATGGTGTCTTCCGTCTGTTGGGGATCATCACTGACATCCCTGGGGTGCCGCCGCGTTCTGCGCGACGCGTTGGGCCGCCGCGAAGGCGGCATCGAGGATCAGGGCGAGTAGCACGATCATGACCGATCCGGCCACCATCTGGGGGTAGTCCCGCACGGCGATTCCGTCGAAGAGGTACCGGCCCAGCCCCCCGAGCCCGATGTAGGCGGCGATGGTCGCGGTGGCCACGACCTGCAGAACCGCCGACCGCAGCCCGCCGAGGATCAGGGGGAGGGCGAGCGGGATCTCGACCCGACCGAGGACCTGCCATTCGGTCATGCCCATGGCTCGTGCCGCGTTGATGGTCTGGCGATCCACCGACTCCAGCCCGGCGTAGGTGCCGGCCAGCAGCGGCGGGATCGCCAGGACGACGAGCGCGACGACGGCCGGTGTCAGGCCGATGCCGCGCCAGAGGACCATGAACGTGAGGACGCCGAGTGTGGGCAGTGCGCGCAAGGACCCGGTCAGTACGACCGCGAGTCCGCGCAACCGCCCGGTGTGTCCGATCCACGCCCCGATCGGCAGCGCGATCGCGGCGGCGATGCCCACGGTCAGGCCGGTATACCCGAGCTGCTCACCGAGCCGATGCGGGAAGCCGTCGCCGCCACTCCAGTGTGCCGAGTCGGTGAGCCAGTTCCAGCTCTCCCCGAACACCCCGCTCATGAGGCTACGCTCCGGGTGCGCAGCCAGGGCATGGTGAACCGGCCGATGGCGACCCAGGCGAGGTCGAGCACCAGTGCCAGCGCGACGACGGCGATCACCCCGATGACGATCTCGGTGGTGAAGCCGCGCTGGAAGCCGTCCGTGAACAGCTCGCCCAGATTGCTCACTCCGATCAGCGGACCGATGGTGGCGATGCTGACAGTCGACACCGACACCACCCGTACGCCTGCGAGCAGGACCGGCCCGGCGAGAGGTAGTTCGACGCCGAACGCCTGCTGCCAGCGCGAGTACCCGGAGGCGGAGGCCGACTCGACGACCGCGCTCGGCACCTGGGTGAAGGCGTCGGCGGCGGTGTGGACCAGGAGGGCAGCCGCGTAGGCGGTCAGCGCGATGATGACGTTGATCGGGTCGAGGAAGCTGGTGCCGAGGACGCTGGGCAGCACGATCAGCAGCGGCAGCGACGGGATCGTGTAGATCACGCTGCCCACCGACAGGATGACCGCGCGCGGACGGCGGTACCTGCTCGCGACCCACCCGATCGGTAGGGCGATCAGGAAGCCGAGGACGATGGGGATGATGCTCAGCCAGAAATGCTGCACCGTGAGGTGCCAGATGTAGCTCTGGTTCTGCTCGAACCAGGTCACGTCAGCACCCCTGCCGGCCGGCCGTCGGCGTCGAGCACCACCCGGCGGCCGTCGATCTCCTGGATGTGGAGCGTGCGCCGACCAGCCTCGGCGCCGACGAAGCGCGTCACGAAGTCGTTGGCCGGGGCGGCCAGGATCTCGGCCGGTGAGCCCGCCTGGGCGATCGCGGCGCCCTTCTGCAGGATCACGACCTGGTCGCCGAGCAGGAAGGCCTCGTCGACGTCATGGGTGACGAACACGATGGTCTTGCCGAGCTCGCGCTGGAGCCGGAGCAATTCCTGCTGGAGCTCGGCACGGACGATAGGGTCGACCGCGCCGAACGGCTCGTCCATGAGGAGCACGTTCGGATCGGCCACGAGGCCGCGGGCGACGCCGACGCGCTGCTGCGGGCCGCCCGACAGCTGCGCGGGGTATCGGTCTGCCAGGCGCGCCTCCAGACCGACCTTCTCCAGCGCCTCGTGCGCGCGTCGCCTCGCCTCCGCGCGCGGCACTCCGCCGAGGCGCAGCGGCGTAGCGACGTTGTCGATGACCTTGCGGTGGGGAAGGAGGCCCGCGTGCTGCATGACATAGCCGATGCTGCGACGGAGCTCGACCGGCTTGCGCGTGGTCACATCCACGTCGTCGATGAGGATCTGTCCTGCCGAGGGGTCCACCATGCGATTGACCATCCGCAGCAGCGTG
>JBQCJL010000139.1:0-4263 GCA_051952795.1 Marmoricola sp. | reverse complement strand
CCAGCGCTTCGAAGAGAGCCGCCTGACGCGGATCGCTCGCCGCGGTGTCCTCGGGGTGCCACTGGATACCGACGAACCAGCCTCCGGGCTCGCTCGACTCCACCGCCTCGATGACCCCGTCACTCGATGTCGCCACCGCGCGCAGGCCCGTCCCGAGCCTGCCCAGGCTCTGGTGGTGGTCGCAGGAGATCGTGGGCGTGGTGCCGGTGAGCTCGGCGAGCGTCGCGTCGTCCGCGACCTTGATGTCGTGGACGAGGTGACGGTGGTCGGCCTCACCCAGGTCCTGGACCAGATCGCCCCCGCGCGCGACGTTGACCACCTGCGTGCCGCGACAGATCGCCAGCAGCGGGACTCCCTGCGCGAGCGCGAAGTCGGCGACAGCCAGGTCGAAGGCGTCCTGCGTCTCGTCGACGTCGTACTGCGTCGCATGCGGCTCCTGCCCCGACCAGTGCGCCGCAAGATCTCCGCCGCCCGGCAGCACGATGCCGTCAGCGAACCCGAGGCGCGACGCCACCTCGTCGACGACGACGCTCCCGTCCGTCGCCGCCGGATGCACTACCAACGGCTCTCCGCCGGCGGCATAGATCGCCTCGACCAGCGCACGAGCCGTCACCTCCGCGCGGTAACGCAGGGCCGAGGCCGACTCGGAGAATCGGGCCGGCACGGCGATCAGCGGGCGACGGGTTGCTCCTTCAGCATTCATTTGGTCCCAAACGATATTCGCTCGGAGCCGCGCGGGCAAGCGCCTCTCAGCGACGCTCGCCGAAGCCGAACTCGAAGGTTCGGGTCGGCTCCCACCCCGTCTCGGAGTCGAACTCGTAGAGATGGAACGCGCTGACGGTGAACGACACGTCGACGTCGGCCCACTCCTCGAAGGCGCGGTCCAGCTCCTCCTCGGAGAGGTCGTGAGCGATGGTGACGTGCGGGTGGTACGGGAAGCGCAGGTCCGGGACCAGCGGCCCGGCGACGACGGACGCGGTCAGCAGCTCGCACTCGGAGATGCCCTCTACGACGTTGAGGAAGACGACCGGTGAGATCGGCCGGAACGAGCCCGTTCCGCGGAGGCGGATCTTGTAGGGCTCGATGCGCACCGCCGCCCGCGCCAGATGCGCGTACACCTCGGCGAGGAGGTGCCGCTCGATGTCATACGGCGGCAAGACCGTGACATGGGTGGGGATGTGATGGGCGGCCTCGTCGCCGGCGTCGATGCGATATTGCTGCAATCGAGCGCCCAAGGGATCGGGAACGGCGATCGAGACACCGATGGTGGGCACGGGAAAACCCTAGGCCATCTGGGCTAACGGCCCGGTCACGAAACGAAAGGTGCGACGAAGCCCACACGCTCGTAGACGTCGCGCAGCGTCGCATCGGCGATCGTCGCCGCCTGCTCCGCCCCCTGGCGGAGCACCGAGGCGAGGTAGGACTCGTCCTCCAACAGCTCGAGGGTCCGGGCGCGGAAGGGGGTGACGAAGTCGATCACGACCTCCGCGAGTCCCTTCTTGAAGTCCCCGTAGCCACGGCCGGCGTACTCGTCCTCGATCTCGGAGACCGAGCGGTCGGTCAACGCCGAATAGATCGTGAGCAGGTTGCTGACGCCCGGCTTCTCCTCGGCGTCGTACCGCACCTCGGCACCGGAGTCGGTCACCGCCGAGCGGATCTTCTTGGCGCTGACCGCCGGGTCGTCGAGCATCTCGATGATGCCCGCGGCCGTGGACGAGCTCTTCGACATCTTCGCCGTGGGCGCCTGCAGGTCGTAGATCTTCGCGGTCTCCTTGAGGATGTACGGCTCCGGAACCCGGAACGTCTTCTTGAACCGGGAGTTGAACCGCTGCGCCAGGTCGCGGGTCAGCTCGAGGTGCTGGCGCTGGTCCTCGCCGACCGGCACGTACTGGGGCCGATAGATCAGGATGTCGGCTGCCATGAGGATCGGATAGGTGAAGAGCCCGACGCTCGACGCGCCCTCGCCGCCCTTGGCCGACTTGTCCTTGAACTGCGTCATGCGACGGGCCTCGCCGAAGCCGGTCAGACCGTTGAGCACCCAGGCCAGCTGGACGTGGGCCGGTACGTGGCTCTGCACGAAGATCGACGCCCGGTCGGGGTCGACACCAGCGGCGAGGAGCTGCGCGGCCGAGGTCAGCGTCCGTCGGTGCAGCGTCTTGGGATCCCACTCGACGGTGATCGCGTGCTGGTCGGCGATGAAGAAGAAGGGGTCGTAGTCGTTCTGCAGGTCCACCCACTGGCGCACGGCACCGAGGTAGTTGCCGAGGTGGAACGAGTCGGAGGTCGGCTGGATCCCCGACAGCACCCGGGGTCGGGGCGCGGCAGTACCTGAAGAGGCCGTGGACATGCGGGTCATTGTGTCAGGAGACGCGAGCGGTTTGATGGCCTAGCCTCGGTCTATGGGCCTCTGGGAGCGACGCGTCGTGCCGGTCATGGTCGACAAGGCCTGCGGCACGGGCGCGATCCACAAGGAGCGAGCGCTCGCCTGCGCACCGCTCGCGGGTCGCGTGCTGGAGGTCGGCTTCGGCTCGGGGCTCAACGTCACCCACTACCCGCAGGCGGTGACGTCGGTCGCCGCCGTGGAACCCTCCGACCGCGGGTGGGAGCTGTCGGCGCGACGCCGCGAGCAGAGCAGGGTCCCGATCGAGCGGACCGGCCTCGATGGCCAGGCGCTCACCGAGGACGACGCCAGTTGCGACGCGGCACTCGTCACGTTCTCGCTGTGCACCATCCCCGATCCGGTACGGGCACTGCGCGAGGTCGCGCGCGTCCTGCGTCCCGGCGGGGTGCTGGCCTTCCTCGAGCACGGCTTGGCGCCCGACGCGAGTGTCGCGAGCTGGCAGCGGCGCCTCGATCCCCTCGAGCGCCGCCTCGCCGGCGGCTGCGAGCTCAGCCGCGACATCCCCGCGCTCGTTCGCCAGGCCGGCTTCGAGATCCTCGACCTGGAGGCGAAGTACCTCCCCGGACCGGCCATCGGCCGCCCCTGGATGCACGGATACCGCGGCGCCGCCGCGGCCGGCTGAATTCAGGACATTCCGGCGTCGGCGACGGATATGTCCTCGGAGCGCCGCATTGCCTGAGTTACGCCCGCCGGCGTGACTCAAAGCGCGAGGAAGCTGCCGGAGGCGTTGCTGCCCGCGCGCCAGCGATGCCGTCGTGCGCGGACGACACCGAGGATCAAGCCCTCGATCCGGGCCCAGTCGTACATCACGTGACGGTACTTGAGGCGAAGGACCAGGTAGCCCTGTCGCAGCAGCTCCTGATCCCGTTCGTAGTCGCGCTGAGAGTGATATCCGTCGTGGAACGCTGCGCTGTCACACTCGATCACCAGCCTCTCGCCCACCACCAGGTCGACATAGCCCACCCCCGAGATCGGCACCTGGCTCCGAAGCGCGACGCCTCGGCTCCGCAGCCTGACCCGAACGATGGACTCGGTTCCCGACTGGCTGGACGGATCACACCAGGGAGCCACTCGCGGCAGCGCCACCTCGAGGGCATCGAGGGACAACAGCTGCTGATTGAGAGCCGAGTCGGCAAGGGCGACTGTCGTGGTCCGCGGCTGGCAGTGGTTGGCGTCGACGACGATCTGGAGCGGGTCGGCCAGCGGAACCTCGCCGCCGACCCTGCCTCGTGCCCAGTGCAGGCACACCGCGCGGGACTCGATCTGGCTACTTTCCAACCGAAGCCTGGATGTATTCCGCGACACCAGCACGTGGATCTGGTTGTCGCCAGCGGTCCAGAGACCGTGGTGGACGGCAGCTGACGTCGCGGTCAGGACACCACCGACGCGCACCGCGGCAACGGCTTCGTGCGCGGCGTCCGGCTCGTGAAACCAGCCCCGCCGAATCCGGATCAGCCTGCCCTCGTCGAGAGCACGGCTGACACTCCGCCGCGAGAGGCCGAGGGCCTCAAGGCGCGCCAACGAGTAGATGCCGAGATAGGGATCCGCGGAACGCATTCCCCCAGCGTTGACGCACCCTTCAGCACGCGGCCTCGGATCTGACCCGGCTTGGGGAGAAGTCTGGTGGGCGAGCGTTGTGGACTAATTCAGGACATGCGCGACGCGGAGTCCATATCTGACGCCGATCCTCGAATGTCCTGCAAAGCGCCGGATCAGAGGGCCGCCAGCGCCTTGTTGAAGGTCTCCGACGGACGCATGACCTTGGCGGCCTTCTCGGCGTCGGGGCGGTAGGAGCCGCCGATGTCCGCGGGCTTGCCCTGGACGTCGATCAGCTCCTGGGCGATCTTGTCCTCGTTCTCCCG
>JBQCJL010000138.1:0-4083 GCA_051952795.1 Marmoricola sp. | reverse complement strand
GAGGAGGCCGAGCGCCGCGCCGCGTCGCTGCGCGCCGGCCTGGCCGAGTACGACCTCGACGAGGACGACGCCGCGCTGCTCGCCGGCATGGGCGAGGGCTTCGAGGCTGAAGGTGAAGCAAAGCTCGACCCGGTGCTTGCCATCATCGGCCGCCCGAACGTGGGCAAGTCCACCCTCGTCAACCGCATCCTGGGCCGCCGCGAAGCCGTCGTGGAGGACACGCCGGGGGTGACCCGGGACCGCGTCTCCTACGACGCCAACTGGAACGGACGTGCCTTCACGGTCGTCGACACCGGCGGGTGGGACCCGGACGCTCGCGGCTTGGCGGAGCAGATCGCGGCCCAAGCGGAGATGGCGGTCAGCATCGCGGACGCGGTGCTCTTCGTCGTCGACGCCACCGTCGGCATCACCGACTCGGATGAGGCCGTGGTGCGGATCCTGCGCAAGTCCGGCAAGCCGGTGGTCCTGGCCGCCAACAAGGTGGACGACCAGCGGACCGAGGCAGAGGCGGCGATGCTCTGGAACCTCGGGCTCGGCGAGCCGTGGCCGGTGTCGGCCCTGCACGGGCGTGGCTCGGGAGACCTGTTGGACGCCTGCCTCGCGGCCCTGCCGGAGGCGCCCGCCGAGAGCTATGCCGAGGTCGGCGGCCCGCGCCGCATCGCGATCATCGGACGACCGAACGTGGGCAAGTCCTCGCTGCTCAACAAGCTCGCGGGGGAGGAGCGGGTCGTCGTCGACGACGCGTCCGGAACGACCGTCGACCCCGTGGACGAGCTGGTGGAGCTGGGCGGCACCACCTGGCGGTTCATCGACACGGCCGGCATCCGCAAGCGCGTGAAGACGGCCTCGGGTCACGAGTACTACGCGTCGCTGCGCACGGCGACCGCCATCGAGCGGGCAGAGGTGGCCGTCCTGATCATCGACGGCTCCCAGTCCATCTCGGAGCAGGATCTGCGCATCGTGCAGACCGTGCGCGAGTCCGGGCGGGCCCTCGTCATCGCCTTCAACAAGTGGGATCTCGTCGACGACGAGCGCCGGTACTACCTGGAGCGTGAGTACGAGCGCGACCTGGTGCAGGTGCAGTGGGCCCCGCGCATCAACATCACCGCCCGCACCGGCTGGCACGTGGACCGGCTGGTCCCCGCGCTCACCGCGGCGCTCGAGGGGTGGGAGACCCGGATCTCGACCGGCGCCCTCAACGCGTTCCTCGGCCGCCTCGTCGCTGAGCACCCCCACCCGGTGCGCAGCGGCAAGCAGCCGCGCATCCTGTTCGGCACCCAGGCACAGACGGCGCCGCCGACATTCATCCTCTTCACGTCCGGAAAGCTGGACGCGGGGTACCTTCGATTCATCGAGCGGCGACTGCGCGAGGACTTCGGCTTCGTGGGAACACCGATCGACCTGCAACAACGGCCGCGCGAGAAGCGCAAGCGCTAGCAGCGAGAGGGGGCGACCATGAGCGAGCCGGGCGACGACATGACCGAGATCGATATCCAGATCGAGAACGAGGGTGTCGTGCGCGGAATGTCGCGGTCGATGACCACCCTCGTGGCGATCGCCGGCGCCGTGGTCTCGATCTGGGGCCTGAAGATGATCGCGGGCTTCGCCGGGCCGGTCATCCTCGCGATCGTGCTGGTGATCACGGTCTATCCCATACGGAGTTGGGTCGAGAGACTGCCGCTGCCCACGGGCCTGGGACGGATCCTGGCCTCGGTGGCGAGCATCGTGATCATCTACTTGGTCATCGCCGCGATCCTGTGGTCCCTGGTGCTGTCGATCGAGCAGCTGATCAACCTCGTGCCCACCTACACGCCCCAGTTCAACAACGAGCTGAACCACCTCGGCGACTGGCTGCAGCGGCATGGCGTGAGTCAGCAGCAGATCAACCAGGGCCTCTCCAAGCTCGACATCGGCCAGC
Source organism: Marmoricola sp. (assembly GCA_051952795.1). Classification (GTDB taxonomy): domain Bacteria; phylum Actinomycetota; class Actinomycetes; order Propionibacteriales; family Nocardioidaceae; genus Marmoricola. Next base: position 2,165 of record JBQCJL010000138.1, on the reverse strand, counting down.
TCGTGCCGATCCTGCAGTCGTTGGCCGGGCAGGTGAAGTCGTTCCTCACCAATCTGCTGCTGTTCGCGATGGTGGTGATCTTCACGTCGTTCGACGCGCCCGGCTTCGTCCGCCAGATGCGCGGCGAGCACGACCGGCATGCGGAGGTCGCCGACGCCCTCGACGGCTTCGCTCGTGGGGTTCGCCGCTACTTCGCCGTCTCGGCGGGCTTCGGTCTCATCTGTGCCCTCGGCAACTGGGTGGCGCTGCTGTGGTTGGGCATCCCCGCCGCGTTCGTGTGGGGGCTGTTGTCGTTCGTGACGAACTTCGTGCCTCAGGTCGGCTTCATCATCGGTTTGGTCCCGCCCGCCCTGCTCGCCCTGTTGGACGGTGGCGTCAGCAAGATGATCATCGTCATCGTCGCCTACGTGGTGATCAACTTCGTGGTGCAGTCCCTGATCCAGCCCAAGGTGGTCGGTGACGTGCTGGGTCTGACGGCGACCATCGCCTTCCTGTCCCTGATCTTCTGGGCCTTCGTCCTCGGACCGCTGGGTGCCATCCTGGCGCTGCCGATGACGCTGCTCGCCAAGGCCATCTTCGTCGACGTCGACCCGGCGAACGCGTGGATCCAGCCATTGCTCAGCGGGGAGCAGGCGGTCCAGCAGTCCGGCCCCACCGCCAACCCGTTGCGCACGCGGCTCCTACGATTGAAGGCGTGACCCCGCCGCCCTACTCCTTCGCGCAGGCGTTCTCCGCGTGGCACTTCGATGGGTACAGCGCCGGCTTCGTCCTGCTGCTGGGCGTTCTCTACGCGTGGGGCCTGAGCCGTGCGGCCCGCCGAGATGCGGGTTGGCCGTGGTGGCGCAGCGCCGCGTTCGTCGTGCTCGGCCTCGGCGGGATCGTGATCTGCACGATGTCCTCGCTCGCGGTCTATCAGCGCACCGTCGCCTGGGCCTTCGCGATCCAGGTGACCCTGCTGATGACGGTGGTTCCCGTCGCGCTGGCCGCGGGCGACCCGGTCGGGCTGCTCCGTGCGGGCTGCTCGCCGCCGGCGCGGGAGCGTTGGGACCGCGCTCTGCAGGGTCGGCTCGCCCGGGTGATCACCTTCCCCCTGGTCGCCGCCATCCTCGGAGTGGTGGTGCAGATGACGCTCTTCTTCGGACCGTTCCTCCGTCCCGCGCTCCAGCACAGCTGGGCGATGGCGATCGTGTACCTCGTGGCTCTCGTGGCCGGCTGCCTGCTGGCGTGGCCGCTGCTGGGGGACGACCTGCTTCCGGCGTGGTGCACGCCCGGGCTGCGGATGCTGTTCGCGGCACTCGACGGTCTGTTGGACGCGATCCCGGGCATCGCCCTGACGGCGGCCGGCACCCTCATCGCCGGTGGCTACTTCCGGGACCATCGGCCGCCCTGGATCGGGAACGTGCTCGGCGATCAGCATCTGGCCGGAGGCCTGGCGGTGGCGCTGTCGGAGGTGGTGGCGATTCCGCTGCTGGTGATGCTCTTCTTCCGGTGGGCCCGTAGTGAGACTCCTCGCCGCTCGGCTGCCGTCGACGGCGGTGAAGCGAGGCCCACGCCAGGCAGCTCGCAGGAGCCGGTCCTCGAGCGCCCCTGGTGGGAGACCGAGCAAGGGTTCGGCCGCAGGACCGAGGAGTATCGAGGCCGCGAGGGCCGGTAGCCTTTGCGGGTGAACGAGCGCGAGGAGCAGACCGGGTACGACGTCCATGGGGTGGAGGCCAAGTGGCTTCCCATCTGGGACGAGCTCGCGCCCTTCCGCGCCGCCGACGACAGTCCTCGGGAGAAGCGCTACGCGCTGACGATGTTCCCGTACCCGAGCGGTGACCTGCACATGGGTCACGCCGAGGTGACGGCGCTGCACGATGTGCTGGCGCGCTACTGGTGGCTGCGCGGCTACGAGGTCATGAATCCGATGGGCTGGGACTCTTTCGGCCTGCCCGCCGAGAACGCGGCCTTCCGCAACGACGAGCATCCCGCGACCTACACCTACGCCAACATCGAGACCCAGTACGAGTCCTTCAAGAGGTACGGGATCTCCTTCGATTGGTCGCGTCGGCTGCACACCTCCGATCCCGAGTACTACCGGTGGACGCAGTGGCTGTTCCTGAAGTTCCGCGAGCGCGGCTTGGCGTATCGCAAGGACTCGCCGGTCAACTGGTGTCCGAACGACC
>JBQCJL010000137.1:0-10067 GCA_051952795.1 Marmoricola sp. | reverse complement strand
AGCTGATCTACACCGATCCCTGCCCGACCTGTCACGGCTCCGGGCGGGGGACCTCCAGCCGCAAGGTGCAGGCGCGCATCCCGGCTGGGGTGGACGACGGTCAGCGGATCCGGCTCAAGGGCAAGGGTGCTCCGGGCGAGCACGGCGGCCCGGCCGGTGACCTGTACATCAAGGTGCACGTGCTGGCGCATTCGATCTTCACTCGGAGTGGCACGTCGTTGAAGGTGGACGTGCCGGTGACCTTCGACGAGGCCGTGCTGGGTGCCGAGATCAAGGTGCCCACGCTGGGCGGAGCGCCGGTCACCCTGCGCGTGCCGCCGGGGACGCCCAATGGTCGCACCCTGCGGGTGCGCGGTCGCGGTGTCCCGCGGCCGGACGGCACCAAGGGCGACCTGCTCGCCACGATCGTCATCGACGTTCCCGCGACGCTGCCGCCGGAGGCCAAGGCCGCTGTCGAGGCGTACCGCGACGCTCGCGGAGCGACCGATCCTCGCGCCGCGCTCCTAGGAGGTCAGTGATGGCACGTCAGCTTCCGCCGACTCCCGGGCCCAACGTCCCGGTCTACGTCATCAGCGTCGCCGCTGAGCTCACCGGTCTGCACCCCCAGACGCTGCGGCAATACGACCGGCTCGGCCTGGTGTCGCCGGGTCGTACTGGGGGCGGTGGACGTCGGTACTCGCTGCGGGATGTCGAACTGCTGCGTGAGGTCGCCGAGCTGACCGCGCACGGCATCGGCCTCGAGGGCGTCCGGCGGATTCTCGACCTGGAGCGTCAGGTCGCGTCGCTACGCGAGCGCAACGCCGCGCTGCGCGCCCGCACCGCCGACCTCGAAGCCGCGCTCGACGAGGCCATCGGCGCTCTTCGCAGCCAGCGCAGCAACCTCCCGGTGCTGCGCGTGCGGGGAATCGTCAGTCCGCTGGACTAAAGACGGAACGCTCTTTCAGGTAACTCCGGGTTACGACTACTCTCAGCACGCGTATAAGTCGGACTCTGCGGACGGGTGATCAATGGTGGCCTTCGGATCGCTCCCGTTGACCTCGGAGCACATCGACTGGTTCCTCCAGGACCTCCACAACTGGAAGGAATGGCTGGCCTTCCTCAGCATCCCGGTCTTCACCGGCGTCATCGGCTGGCTGATCAACTGGACCGGCCTGATCATGCTGTTCGCGCCCATCAACCTCTACGGCGTCGAGGTTCCCGGCCTCAAGCAGTTCTCCCGGGTGCTGCCGCGCAAGCTGCAGGAGATCCCCGGGCTGTTGCACGGCAAGCTCGGCTGGCAGGGGATCGTTCCGGCCCGCGCGGCCAAGATGGGCAGCATCGCGGTGGACAAGGCGATCGCCAAGCTGGGCACGCCCCGCGAGTTCTACCAGAACCTCGAGCCCGACCAGATCGCCGAGCACATCGTCGCGATGTTCCGCCCGCAGATGCCGGAGATCATCGACGAGGTGATGCGGCGCGAGCATCCGGCCCTCTGGCGCGACCTCCCGCCGGCCGGCAAGCGCGCCATCGTCGACCGCGTGCAGAACCAGCTGCCGGCCATCATCCACAGCATCACCGACGAGATCGGTGAACATATCGATCAGCTGCTCGACCCCAAGATCATGGTGATCGAGCACTTCCGGAAGAACCCGGGACTGGTCGTCACGATCTTCCGCGACATCGGGCAGCGCGAGCTGAACCTGATGGTCGCGTTCGGCTTCATCTTCGGCTTCCTGCTCGGCATCCCGGTGGCCTTCATCGACCACTGGTTCAAGATCGACTGGCTGCTTCCGGTGATGGGCATCGTGGTCGGGTGGATCACCAACGCGCTCGGCATGTGGCTGATCTTCGAGCCGCTGGAGCCGAAGCGGTACTTCTTCATCAAGTTCCACGGGCTCTTCCTGCGCCGCCAGAACGAGGCTGCCGAGGTCTACGCCAACATCATCGCCAACGACGTCATCACGCTCGAGCGGATCGGTGACTTCCTGGTCGACGGCCCCCGAGGAGACCGCACCCGGCAGATGCTCGCCACGGCGATGGGTCCGGCCATCGACCAGGCCGCCGGCCCGCTCCTCGGAGCGGTGCGCGTGGCGATCGGTGCGGGCAGGTTCGACAGCATCCGGGGTGCCTTCGCCCAAGAGGCCGTGATGAAGACGATCGTGCCGTTCCGCGATCCGGAGTTCTCCCAGCGCCAGTCGGGCAAGATCCGAACGCTCATCGCAGCGCGGACCAAGGAGCTACCGCCCGGCGACTTCGTCGAGATGATGCGGGCGGCGATCAAGGAGGACGAGTGGATGCTCTACGCCCATGGCGCGATCATGGGAGCGGGGGGCGGCCTGGCTCACCTGGCGATCTTCAAGCTCTGGCTGCACCTGTAGAACCGAGGACGGACGCTGCGATGTCTCAGAACAACACCCCCGTGCTCCGGCCGTCGGCCTCGCCGGTCCTCGCCGACGAGGCGACCGGGTCATTCTCGGGCCTGGCGCGGATCGCGGCGGGAACGGCGGCGCGCTCGGCTGCTTGGACGCTCGGCTCGGGCTTGCGGTCGGGTCGGTTGCTGGCTCGTGCGATGACCAATCCGGCAGCCGCGGGCGAGCTGGTGCAGGGCGTGGCCAACGACCTCGCGGAGGCGACCCGCACGGTCTCCGACATCGCACGTGCCGTCTCGGCCGGGGTGCCGCTGCCCAAGGCGCTGCTGGACGGGAGCATCAGCCTCACCGCCGTCGTGCTGCCCGACGGACCGGAGCGTGCCGTGCCGGCTCGGGAGAAGACCCTGCGGGAGCGTGGCGAGGAGCTGCTCCAGCGCTCGCGTGACGTCTGGAACGACGAGGAGGCGCACCCCGCGTACGCCCGCATCCTCGACGAGCTGGCGCCAGACGAGGCTCGCGTGCTCATGCTGCTGCTGCGTGGTGGGCCGCAGCCCTCGGTCGACGTGCGCACCGGTGGCCCGATGGGCGCGATGAGCTCGACGATGATCGCCTCCGGACTCAACATGATCGGCCCGCGCGCCGGACTGCGCCACGTCGAGAACGTGCCGGCCTACCTCAACAACCTGTTCCGCCTCGGCCTGATCTGGTTCTCGCGCGAGCAGCTCGACGACGCCATGGAGTACCAGGTGGTCGAGGCGCAGCCCGATGTCCTCGCCGCCATGCATGCGACCCGCTTCCCCAAGATGGTGCGCCGCTCCATCCACCTGACCCCCTTCGGCCAGGACTTCTGCCGGACCTGCCTCGTCGACGCCGACGAGACCAGGAACCTCCCGGCCCACGAGTCCCCCGAGGCCTAACCCCACCCCCCGTCGACCTCGCACCTCTTGACGTCGACCTTGCACGTATTGACGTCGAACTTGCACTCAATGCAGCCGACCTCGCGCGTTGCGAGCCGCGCTGGCTCAGAACTGCAAGCTCGGCTAAAACAAGTGCAAGGTCGGCTGAAATAGGTGCAAGGTCGGCGTCAATACGTGCAAGGTCGCGCCGCTCGCTCGGCGGGGCTAGGCGGGGTGGGGGTGGTGGTGCGGTTTGGCATTGAACACGAGGTAGTGGTGCTCGAGGATGTAGTGGCCGGCGTCGATCGCGATCAGGATCAGGATGCTCGCGGCGGCGATGTTGAGGGCGTGGAAGCGGTGCGGGGCCGTCAGGATCCACCAGGTGTTGAAGCTCTCGGCGATCCGCTGCGGTGACCCGATCAGCATCGCGCCGATCACGAACACCAGCGGCCACTGCGCCGCCACGACCCAGAGCACCTGCGCCAGGAGCACGTCGACCCAGTCGTCGGAGTGGCCGGCGACGATGACCCCGCCGAGGAAGCCCGGATCGGCGACCCACGCCAGCACGATCGCGATAGCGAGCAGTGCCGCGCCGCGTTCGGTGGCGTTGGGAGGCTCGGGCTCGCTGTCGTCCGGTCCGCGCGCGATCCGGATTCCCAACCAGATCAGGGCGCTGATCGCCGTCACGATCTCGAGCTCCGCGCGGATCGGCCCGTGCCGCAGGTGGTCGAGCCCGCGCGGGATCGCGGTCAGCTGGCCGATCGTGAGCGAGAGCGCCACCGCGAGGGCGTAGGTGCCGATGATCGCCGTGGCCAGGAAGGTCACGATGACGCGCGTGCGCACCCCTACCAGCACGAACGCGAGCGCGATGAGGGGAATCGTCGGGTCGAAGCCCGCGATGCCGAAGCCGAGCATCTCCAGCCAGTAGTTGGTGGAGTCCCCGTTCACGCCCTCGCCCCCTCGACGAACTTGCCAAAGTTGAGGGGAATGGACTCAACTTTGGTGGTGTTGTGCTCTATGCCGACACAGTAGCGTCGGCGTCGGACAGACGGCTCTCCGAATTCGGTGGGCCCTCATGGATTATCAAGGAGAACATCGCCAGTGGACGGATCGAAGTTCACCACGCGCAGTGTTGAGGCGATCAACGCCGCGCACGCGACTGCGGTGAGCCAGGGCAACCCGCAGGTCGAACCCACGCACCTTCTGGCCGCGCTCATGCGCGGTGACAACAGCATCGCGGCCACCCTGGTCGCCAAGACGGGTGCCGATGCCGGCAGCCTCGCGCACCATGCCGAGGCGGCCGTGCGCGCGCTTCCGGCGGCGGCCGGCAGCACCGTCTCGAGCCCCGGCACCTCGGCGGCTCTCACCCGCGTTCTCGCCAAGGCCCTCGATCTCATCGGCGAGTTCGGCGACGACTACATCGCCACGGAGCACTTGCTGCTCGCGCTGCTTCTGGTCGATTCGCCCGCGGCCGCGCTGATCCGCGAGGCCGGTCTGACCGAGTCCTCCCTGCGCGAGGCGATCACAGCCTTCCGCGGCAACCGCAAGGTGACCTCGCCCGAGGCGGAGGCGACGTATGAGTCGCTGGAGAAGTACGCCGTCGATCTGACCGCCCGCGCCGAGGAGGGATCGCTCGACCCGGTCATCGGTCGCGACAACGAGATCCGGCGCGTGGTTCAGGTACTGAGCCGACGGACCAAGAACAACCCCGTCCTCATCGGCGAGCCCGGCGTCGGCAAGACCGCCGTCGTCGAGGGTCTCGCCCAGCGGATCGTCGATGGCGACGTGCCCGACTCGCTCAAGGGCCGCAGGCTGCTGAGCCTGGACCTGGCCGCCATGGTCGCGGGCGCCAAGTACCGCGGCGAGTTCGAGGAGCGGCTCAAGGCCGTGCTCGACGAGATCAAGGCGAGCGAGGGTCAGGTCATCACCTTCATCGACGAGCTGCACACGGTCGTCGGCGCGGGTGCCGGCGGCGACTCCGCCATGGACGCCGGCAACATGCTCAAGCCCATGCTCGCCCGCGGCGAGCTGCGCCTGATCGGCGCCACCACCCTCGACGAGTACCGCGAGCGCATCGAGAAGGACCCGGCCCTCGAGCGACGCTTCCAGCAGGTCTTCGTCGGTGAGCCGTCGGTGGAGGACACCGTCGCCATCCTGCGCGGTCTGCAGGAGAAGTACGAGGCGCACCACGGGGTGAAGATCACCGACGCGGCCCTCGTCGCGGCGGCTACCCTCAGCGATCGCTACATCACCGCACGTCAGCTGCCCGACAAGGCGATCGACCTCATCGACGAGGCGGCCTCGCGCCTGCGGATGGAGATCGAGTCGTCCCCGGTCGAGATCGACCAGCTGCGGCGAACCGTCGACCGGATGCGGATGGAGGAGCTGGCGCTGGAGCGCGAGACCGACGACGCGTCGATCGACCGCCTCGAGCGCCTGCGCGGTGAGCTCGCCGATCGCGAGGAGGAACTGCGTGATCTCGAGGCGCGTTGGGAGCGCGAGAAGGCTGCCCTCGAAGGCAGTGGCGCCCTGCGCAAGCAGCTCGACGAGCTCCGGATCGAGGCCGAGCGCCTGCAGCGTTCCGGCGACCTGGCGGCGGCATCGGAGGTGCTCTACGGCCGCATCCCCGCGCTCGAGCAGCAGATCGCGGACCTCGAGGACACCGAGCAGAAGGCGGCTGCCGAGGACCGGATGGTCAACGAGGAGGTCGGCCCTGCCGAGATCGCCGACGTCGTCGAGGCCTGGACCGGCATCCCCACCGGACGCCTGCTCGAGGGTGAGACGGCCAAGCTGCTGCGGATGGAGGAGATCCTCGGCGAGCGCCTGATCGGTCAGCGCGACGCGGTGACCGCGGTCTCCGACGCGGTCCGGCGCAGCCGTGCCGGCATCGCCGACCCCAACCGTCCGACCGGCTCGTTCCTCTTCCTCGGCCCGACGGGTGTGGGCAAGACGGAGTTGGCCAAGTCGCTGGCCGACTTCCTGTTCGACGACGAGCGCGCGATCGTGCGCATCGACATGTCGGAGTACTCCGAGAAGCACAGCGTCGCGCGCCTGGTGGGAGCGCCTCCCGGCTACGTCGGCTACGACGAGGGTGGCCAGCTGACCGAGGCTGTGCGCCGTCGCCCGTACTCGGTGGTGCTGCTCGACGAGGTCGAGAAGGCCCACCCCGAGGTCTTCGACATCCTCCTGCAGGTCCTCGACGACGGTCGTCTCACCGATGGCCAGGGCCGCACGGTCGACTTCCGCAACACGCTGCTGATCCTGACCAGCAACCTCGGCTCGCAGTACCTGGTGGATCCGACGCTGGTCGGCGAGGCGCAGCACGATGCCGTCATGGCCGTGGTGCGGGCGTCGTTCAAGCCCGAGTTCCTGAACCGGCTCGACGAGATCGTCATGTTCGACGCCCTCGGCAAGACCGAGCTGGCACAGATCGTCGATCTGCAGCTCGATGCGCTCAACACGCGCCTGGCCGAGCGCCGCATCACCGTGACGGCCACGGACGCGGCTCGGACCTGGCTCACCGACAACGGCTACGACCCGTCCTACGGCGCCCGGCCCCTGCGCCGCCTGGTGCAGTCGGCGATCGGCGATCCGCTCGCGCGGATGCTCATCGCGGGCCAGGTGCTCGACGGACAGCAGGTGACGGTCGACGTCGAGGGCGACGGTCTGGTGCTGCGCCTGGCGGGTTGACCGCGGCGCCCGTTGGCGGGTCTCAGGGTCATGGCTCACACTTGAGCGCGTGACTGAGGTGATCGATCCGCCCACGGGCGACGCGCCGCCCAGCGCGCGCCGCAAGCCGCGCCGCAGGATCTCGTTCTGGATCGGGCTCGGCCTGGTCCTGGTCGGCCTGGGCATCCTGGCCTGGCTCGCGTGGCAGATCTGGGGAACGAACTGGATCTCCCAGCGTGAGGAGCGCCACGAGGTCAAGCTGTTCGAGCGCGGCACCTTCGGGCCGCCCGCGCTGCTCGAGGTGCCGCGCTTCGGCGCCGACTACGTGGTGCCGATCAACGACATGCCGATCAAGGGCGATCCCTCCGACGTGCTCGCCAAGGGCGTGGGCCACTTCGCTGGCCTCGGTCCGATCGTCAACGGCAAGCGGACCACGATCGGGCCGGGCCAGATCGGCAACTACGCACTCGCCGGTCACCGGATCACGCACGGCCAGCCGTTCGCGAACCTGCCCGATCTGCGGCCGGGGGACAAGGTCTTCGTGATCACCCACAAGGTCACCTACGAATACGTGATGGACACCAATCCCAACGCCCTCGTGGTGCCCTTCACGGCCAGCTGGGTGCTGGCGATGGATCCGGCCAACCCCAACGGCGTGGGCCCGCAGGCGATCCAGGGGCCGGATGAGCGGATCATCACGCTGACCACCTGCTCCGAGCTCTTCCACACCGACAACCGTCTGGTCGCTTTCGGACATCTGTTGAAGAGCTTCAAGACCAACCCGGTGAACCCGACGAAGATCGTTCCGTGACCTCGGTAATCTCACCCCATGCCCGCTGACGCCACCCTCGCCGCCGACATCGACGCCTGCTGCCGCCTGACCGGGGAGTTCACCCTCCGCTCGGGTCAGGTCAGCAACGAGTACTTCGACAAGTACCTGTTCGAGTCACAGCCGGCGCTGCTCGCCCGGGTGGCCGCTGCGATGGTCGACCTGGTGCCGGAGGGCACCGACCTGCTCGGCGGACTCGAGCTGGGAGGCGTCCCGATCGCCACGCTGGTCTCCTCGCTGACCGGCCACCCGACGCTCTTCGTGCGCAAGAAGGCCAAGGAGTACGGCACCTGCAAGCTGGCCGAGGGTCCCGCGGTCGCAGGTCGTCGCGTCACCCTCATCGAGGACGTCATCACCACCGGCGGTGCGGTGCGCGACGCGACCCGGGCGCTGCGTGCTGCGGGTGCGATCGTCGAGGTGGTCGTCTGCGCCATCGACCGCAGCCCCGAGGGCACCAACCCGCTGGCCGACGTCCAGCTCGAGGTCCGCCCGGTGCTCACCAAGGCCCAGTGGGACGCCGTCCACCACTGACGCCGAGCTTGCACTTCCTACCGTCGACCTTGCACGTAATGCAGCCGACCTTGCACTAAATGCAGCCGACCTTGCGCTAGTCGCAGTCGACCTGTCAGTTCTCGACGGGCGTGTGCTTCTTGCGGCGCCACCATTCGATGGCGACCGGAATCAGCGAGATCGCCGTGATGCCGAGGATCGCGATGTCGATGTTCTTGGCGAGGAAGTGGCCGATCGAGGTCCGCCCCAGCGAGAACCCGAGCATCGTGATGATGAACATCCACAGGACGGCCCCGACGGCGCTCCACGTGAAGAACCGACGCCGATCCATCTCCCCGATTCCGGCGACCACGGTGACGTAGGTCCGGACGAAGGGCACGAAGCGACCGATCACCAGCGCCTGGTTGCCGTGGTCCTGGAAGAAGGCATGGGTCTGGTCGAAGTACTTCTTCTTGAGGATCCTGCCGTCGCGCTGCGCGAGGGGCGGTCCGATCAGCCGCCCGATCTCGTAGCCGATGACATTGCCCGCGAACGCGGCGAGACCGAGCACCACGAGCGAGAGCAGGAGATTCGTCCAGCGACCGCCGTCGACCACCACGAGCTTGTCCGTAGCGACGAAGAGGCCGATCGCGAACAGCAGCGTGTCGCCGGGAAGGAAGGGGAAGAACAGTCCGCATTCCACCAGGATCATGAGGGCGCTGACCCAGAAGAACTCCGTGCCGAAGTGCTGCAGGAGCCAGTCGGGGTCAAGCCAGTGGATGCCGAGGATCAGCAGATGCGGGGCGATCACCCCGTGACCATATCGGGCCGATCCTGACGCCAGGATGAATTGTCATACGCTGCCGCGCGTGAGCGAGGAGTCGGAGGAACGGGCGCCGTACGACCCGATGCCCTACGGACCTGAGGAGGTCGGTGTCGGGCCCTGGGAGGGCGACTGGCCCGACGACGATCGCTACGACCCGGAGCTCCTGGCCCACGGGGACCGCCGCAACGTCGTGGACCGGTACCGCTACTGGCGAATGGAGGCGATCGTCGCCGATCTCGACACCCGTCGTCACAGCTTCCACGTGGCGATCGAGAACTGGCAGCACGACTTCAACATCGGCACCATCGTGCGGACCGCCAACGCCTTCCTGGCCGCGGAGGTGCACATCGTCGGCAATCGGCGATGGAACCGGCGCGGGGCCATGGTGACCGACCGCTATCAGCACGTTCGCCACCACCCGACGGTCGCGGAACTAGCCGCCTACCTGCATGAGCGCGACGTGCGGCTCCTGGGCATCGACAACCTGCCGGGATCCGACCACCTCGAGACGATGACGATCCCGAGGGAGGTCTGCTTCCTCTTCGGGCAGGAGGGTCCGGGGCTCTCCGAGGCGGCGCGCGCGGCTTGCGACCGGACGTTCTCGATCGCCCAGTTCGGCTCGACGCGATCGATCAACGCCTCGGCGGCGGCTGCGATCGCCATGCACTCCTGGATCCGGGCACACGCCGACCTCTCCGCTGACGAGACCTGGCGCGGCTAGGGTTGGGGCGTCGCGTCGCCCCACTGAGGAGTTCCCGGTATGCCCATCGCCACCCCTGACAAGTACGCGGAGATGCTGGACGCCGCCAAGTCGCAGGGCTTCGCCTTCCCGGCGATCAACGTGTCGTCCTCGCAGACCCTGAACGCGGCCCTCCAGGGCTTTGCGGACGCAGGCTCGGACGGCATCATCCAGATCTCCACCGGCGGTGCCGAGTACCTGTCGGGTCCGACCATCAAGAACATGGTCACGGGCTCGCTCGCCTTCGCCGCCTACGCGGCCGAGGTCGCCA